>DASYPG010000503.1:0-3609 GCA_036006885.1 Burkholderiales bacterium
GCGCGCCGCGCTGCGCGATTACGGCGCCGCGATCAAGGAGCTCGCCGGCGCCGGGATCTTCCCCGGCGACATGCTGCTCAAGAACTTCGGCGTCACGCGCCACGATCGGGTGGTGTTCTACGACTACGACGAGATCCAGCCAATGGAGGACATTCACTTCCGCCGCATCCCGCCGCCGAAGAGCTACGAGGAGGAGCTCTCGGCGGAGCCGTACTGGTCGATCGGCCCGAGCGATGTCTTCCCAGAGCAGTTCGAGCGCTTCCTCGTCGGCGAGCCGCGCGCGCGGCAGATCTTCTACGAGCACCATCGCGACCTGCTTGACCCGCAGTTCTGGAGCGAGAAGCAGTCGCGCGTGCGCGACGGCGTCCAGGAGGACGTGTTCCCCTATCCCGAGGAAATCCGCTTCCCTAGGAAATAGGTTTGCCGTCGTTCAGGTAGAGCCAGCCCTTGACGATGCGGTAGATGATCCAGATCGTGTCGGCGGCAAGGATGAACCAGCCGACGAGCACGAGGAAGGTGATCGCCCCGAGCACGGCCCACAGCAGGCCCCACCAGAACGTGCGGATCTGCCAGCTGAAGTGCGACTCGAGCCAGGTGCCTTTCGCCTCGTCGCGCTTCACGTAGTCGATCACCACCGCCACGATCCAGGTGATGACCACCAGGAAGCCCGCGGCCTGGAGCGCATAGACCACCGTGGTCAGCGTCCTGAGGCTTTTCTCGTCAGCCATCGATCTCGACCCTCTTCTGTCGGGACTTGAGTCCGGAAAGGATGCGCACGTCGCGCTTCGCCACCCCGTAGTGGGCGGCGAGGAACTCGATCAGGGCGTCGTTCGCCTCGCCGTCGACCGCGGGTGCAGCAAGGCGCACTTTGATGCGCTCGCCATGGCGGCCTGCGAATTCCGAACGAGACGCTCCGGGCTGGACATGCAGATCGAGAATCACAACGAGGCCATCGTTACAAAGAAGCAACTGCAGGCCGGATGTGCCAGAGCACGATCAGCAGCACCTGGATCAGGACGACCAGCACCAGCGGCGTGAGGTCGAACTGGCCCACCGGCGGGATGTAGCGGCGCAGCGGCCGCAGGAACGGCCGTGTCACGGCGGCGAGTACCGGCGCCACCGGCGTGCCGGGATTGATCCACGAGAACACTACCTCGATGATCACGGCACCCACGAGGATATAGAGGCTGTAGCGCACGAGGTCGACGAGCGCCACCAGCACGAGGCCCATCAGCTCCGGCTCCGCGCCGCGGATCGCGGCTTCGATCCAAAGCCCGAGCACCTGGATGATCCAGGCCAGCAGCAGCGTCGACAGGTCCAGGCCGGCGAGGCCGGGGATGAAGCGCCGCACCGGCATCACCATCCACCTCGTTGTCGCCAGCACGAACTCGCCCACCGGGTTGCGGAACGGGACGTGGAGCCACTGGAAATGAAAGCGCAGCAGCAGCACGAACACGAAGAACGCGACCACGGTGTCGATCAGGAAGCTTGCGATCTGGCCGAACATGTCAGTCCTTCCCCAGCTCGTCGCCCAGCTCCGCGCCACGGCGGCTCGCGGCCTCGAGCGCAGTCATGATCTTTTCCCCCAGCTTTTCCTGTTCGAACACCTTGAGCGCGGCCTCGGTGGTGCCGCCCTTTGAGGTCACCTGCCTTCTCAGCTCGCCCGGCGGGTCCGCGGACTGCGCGGCAAGCTTTGCCGAGCCGAGCACCATCTGCATCGCCAGCTTTTGCGAGGTCTGCTTTTCCAGCCCGAGCTTCTCGCCGGATGCGGCCAGCTGCTCGATGAACCAAAACACGTAGGCTGGGCCGCTCGCAGAGAGCGCGGTCACCGGATCGAGCAACCGTTCCTCCTCCACCCAGACCACCTCGCCGACGGCGCGCAGAATGGCCTCAGCCTGTTGCTTTTCCGCTGAATTCACTTCGGGAATTGCATAGAGCGCAGCGATTCCGGCGCCGATCAGCGAGGGCGTGTTGGGCATGCATCGAACGAGCTTGCGGTGTCCCCCGAGCCAGCGCGACAGCGCATCGACGCGCACGCCGGCTGCGATGCTGATCACCAGCTTCTGAGAAAGAGGGGTCGGAAGAGTGCGCAGCGCCGCGCGCATGTCCTGGGGCTTCACGGCGAGGACCAGGACGTCCGCTGCGGCGGTACGCCCATCGGGGGCGGCGCTCACGTGCAACGCAAGGTCGGCGGCAAGGCGCTCTCGCGCGGCGGGCAAGACCTCGATGACGCTGATCGCGCTGCGCTCGTATCCTTTGGCGAGCATGCCGCCGACCAGCGCGCGCGCCATATTGCCGCCGCCGAGAAAGGCGATCTTCATGCCGTGGTCTCCTCGGGCTTGCGTGCGCCGAAAATCGCGGTGCCGATGCGCACCATGGTGGCTCCGGCGGCGATGGCCTGATCCATGTCGTCGGACATGCCCATCGACAGCGTATCGAAGCCGAACTGCGCGCGAAGGTTGTCGTAGAGCTGCCTCATTTTCTCGAAGTCGCCAGTCGCGCCCGGCGACGGGATCGCCATGAGGCCGCGCAGGCGCAGGCGCGGCAGGCGCGCGATCGCCGCTCCCAGCCCTGTGACCTCTTTCACGGCAACGCCGCTCTTGTTTGCTTCACCGGAGATGTTCACTTCGATCAGCACGTTGAGCGGCGGCAGGTGGTCGGGCCTCTGTTCCGACAGGCGGTTCGCAATTCTTACGCGGTCGACAGTCTGCACCCAGTCGAAGCGCTCCGCAGCAAGGCGCGACTTATTGCTCTGGAGCGCTCCGATCAGGTGCCATTCCACACCGGCGGACAGGGACTGCATTTTCCGCAGCGCCTCCTGCACGTAGTTTTCGCCGAACGCGTGGAGGCCGGCAGCCTGCGCCTCGGCGAGGCGCGCGACCGCATGGGTCTTCGAGACTGCCAACAAAGTCACCGATTCCGGATCGCGTCCGGCCGCGCGGGCGGCGTGGGCGATGCGTGCTTTCACTCCTTGCACGTTTTCGAGAATTGTTGCCATAATTCTTTGAAGAAGCGAAGAAAAAGACTTCGCATGTCCGGGAGATTGTAATGGATCTGACTGAGTTGCTCGCCTTCGTCGTCAAGAACAAGGCGTCCGACCTGCACTTGTCGTCGGGACTGCCGCCGATGATCCGCGTGCACGGCGACGTTCGCCGCATCAACGTGCCCGCCATGGAGCACAAGGAAGTGCACGCGATGATCTACGACATCATGAACGACGGCCAGCGCAAGTTCTACGAGGAAAACCTCGAGTGCGACTTCTCGTTCGCGGTGCCCAACCTCGCGCGCTTCCGCGTGAATGCGTTCGTGCAGCAGCGCGGCGCGGCGGCGGTGATGCGGACCATCCCGTCCAAGATCCTGTCGCTGGAGGATCTCAAGGCGCCCAAGAGCTTCGCCGACATCGCCGACCAGCCGCGCGGCATCGTGCTGGTGACCGGGCCGACCGGCTCGGGAAAGTCCACCACGCTGGCGGCGATGGTGAACCACATCAACGACAACGAGCACGGCCACATTCTCACCATCGAGGACCCGATCGAGTTCGTCCACGAGTCGAAGAAGTGCCTGATCAACCAGCGCGAGGTCGGGCCGCACACGCTGTCGTTCTCCAAC
>DASYPG010000504.1:0-2701 GCA_036006885.1 Burkholderiales bacterium
CGGAACACCCAGACCGGCTTGCCGCGCCACTCGTACACCCGCAGCTCGCCTGGCTGCAGCGTGGCGACGTCGGCCTCGACCGGCGCGCCGGCGGCCTTGGCGCGCTCGGAGGGCCACATGCTGGCGACAAACGGCGCCGCGGCGGCGACGGTGGCGACGCCGCCCGCCACGCTGGTGGCGACCACGAGCGTGCGCCGCCTCTTATCTACTTTTTCTCGATCGTTCATGGAGATGGCGTTGTTGTGAGGCGCGAGCGGCAAAGCGCGAAAGTCGGCGATTCTAACGGCGGGCCCCGCAAATGTCTACGATTTCGGCCGTAAGCGCTTAAATCTTCGAAGGAATTTACGTATACTGGCGAACCACCCATGGTGCGTCTCTGGCTCATCTTTGCTCAGGCTGCGACGGTCGCGGTCGCGGTGCTCTTCGTAGTCTCGACGTTCCGTCCCGAATGGCTGCCCTCGCGCACTCCGGCGGGCCAGTTTTCGGTGGCGCAGCAGGCGCCCGCGACCGGGCCGCTCCCCGCCGTGCCCAGCACCGGCTCCTACAGCGGCGCGGTTCAGCGCGCCACGCCCTCGGTGGTGAACATCTTCACGTCGAAGGATGCGCCGCGGCACCCGCTGCTCAACGATCCGGTGTTCCGGCGCTTCTTCGGCGACCAGATGCCTGAGCGCGCTTCGAGCCTTGGCTCCGGCGTCATCGTGAGCAATACCGGCTACGTGCTCACCAACCATCACGTGGTCGAGGCGGCCGACGAGATCGAAGTCGCGCTGCACGACGGCAGGAAGCTGCTCGCCAAGGTGGTGGGCAACGATCCCGAGACCGACCTCGCCGTGCTGCGCGTCGACGCGGAAAATCTTCCCGCGATCACCTTCGGCTCCTCGGATGCGCTCAAGGTCGGCGACGTGGCGCTCGCCATCGGCAATCCCTTCGGCGTGGGTCAGACCGTCACCGGCGGCATCGTGTCGGCGCTCGGGCGCACCGGCCTCGGCATCAACACCTTCGAGAATTTCATCCAGACCGACGCCGCCATCAACCCGGGCAACTCCGGCGGCGCGCTGATCGACGTCGGCGGCAACCTGGTCGGCATCAACACTGCGATCTTCACCCGCTCCGGCGGCTCCATGGGAATCGGCTTCGCGATCCCCGTGTCGACCGCCAAGATGGTGCTCGAGCAGATCGTGAAGACCGGCAGCGTCACGCGCGGCTGGATCGGCGTCGAAGTGCAGGAGATCACGCCGGCGGCCGCCGAATCCTTCAAGCTGCAAGGCACGCGCGGCGCGCTCGTCGCCGGCGTGCTGCGTGGCGGTCCGGCGGACAAGGCGGGCATGAAGCCGGGCGACGTGCTGGTCGAGGTCGAGGGCCGCCCGGTAGCGGACCCGACGTCGATGCTGAACCTCGTCGCGGCGCTCGCGCCGGGCAATACCGCCAGAATGAAGCTGAAGCGCGCGGGCAAGGACCTCGACGCCAGCGTCACCGTGGGGCGCCGGCCGAAGCCGCAGCCGCGCGGCGAGCGCGGCGACTGATTCCGGGAAGGGCAAGCATGAAGCGCAGGATCTTTGCAGCAGTGGCCGCGCTTTGCCTCGTCGGCTGCGCCGGCACTCCCCAGGCGCCCGCGCCCACGGGCGCCCCCACCCCTGGTCCGGCGCCCTCGCCTCCGACCACGCCCGCGCCCTCGTCGTCGACTGCCCCTGCGCCGGCGCCGTTGCCTTCTGCCGAACCGGCACCCGCGCCGTCCTGGCCCAGCAAGGTGCTCCATAACCGTTACGACGGCGTAACTGACGATCTGCTCACCGCGGGACTGGGCAAGACCGGGCTCGGCCAGACGATAGCGCCGGGCATGAGCGATCCGACGAAGTCGAAGGCGGTCGAGCTGCGCAAGCGCGCGATCTACTTCAATTACCGTGCCCTTGCCGACATGTCCCCCGCCGGCGGGTATGGCGTGGTCTACGGGCCGAACATTGATCTCGCCGGGCGTGACACGCTGGGCGAAGGGAAGATCGCAGGCGACGAGTTCCTCACCTACCTCGACGGCGCCACGCTGATGGTCCAGGTGCCCGACCGGTTCGATCCCAAGGATCCCTGCATCGTCACCGCCACTTCGTCCGGGTCACGCGGCATTTACGGCGCGATCGGCACCTCCGGCGAATGGGGACTGAAGCGCGGCTGCGCAGTCGCCTACACGGACAAGGGCACGGGCAGCGGCGTTCATGACCTCACCACCGACACGGTCAACCTCGTCACCGGCGAGCGGGCTAACGCCGGGCGCGCCGGAGAGGAATCGCTGTTCACGGCACGCATCTCCGCGGAGCAGCGGGCCCGCTATCTGCGCGATTATCCGTACCGGGTGGCGATGAAGCATGCGCATTCGCAGGTCAATCCCGAGAAGGACTGGGGCCGGAACACGCTCGCCGCCATCGAGTTCGCGTTCCACGTGCTGAACGGCCTTACGGACCGGCGCGCCGGGCGTTACATGCCTGAAAACACGCTGGTCATCGCCTCGAGCATCTCCAACGGCGCTTATGCTGCGCTCGCGGCCGCCGAGCAGGATACGCGCGGGCTGATCGACGGTCTCGCTCTGTCCGAGCCGAACGTGTCGCTCGCCGATGTGCGATCGACGCTCGACACCTCGACGCTGCTCAACGTCTACGTGCCCTGCGCATCGCTCGCCGACTCCAACCGCGCCGCGCCCTTCGACGCGGTG
>DASYPG010000505.1:0-2253 GCA_036006885.1 Burkholderiales bacterium
CTCCACCCGCTACAACGTGCGCGGCGGCCTGCTCGAGGAGGACAAGCTGCTGTCGACCTGGGCGCTCGAACTGACCCGCCTCTGACGCGCCGAGTCGTTGTATAACGGGCCGATGATCCAGGCGGCAATCGTCGGCCTCGGTACCTGGGGCCAGCACCTCGTCGGCGCCGTCCAGGGCAAGAGCGACGTCATCCGCTTCACGGCGGGCGCCACGCGGACGCCTTCCAAGGCCGCCGACTTTTGTGCTCGGCAGGGCATCCGGCTCGCCGATTCGTATGAATCCCTTCTGAAAGAAAAAAATATTGATGCGGTCGTGCTCGCCACGCCGCACTCGACGCATGCTGAGCAGATCGCCGCTGCGGCCAAGGCGGGCAAGCACGTGTTCGTGGAGAAGCCGCTCGGCCTGTCGCGCGTCGAGTGCGAGCGCGCGGTGGCTGCGTGCGCCGAGCGCAAGGTGACGCTCGCCGTCGGCTACAACTGGCGCTTCCAGCCCGCGCTGCGCGAAATCAAGCGCATGCTCGACGACGGCCGGCTCGGCAAGCTGCTCCACATCGAAGGCAACTTCTGCGGGCCGAGCGCGTACCGCTTCCGCGGCGAACACTGGCGCCAGGACCGCGACGAAGTGCCCGCGGGCGGCATGACCGGGCGCGGCGTGCACGTCGTCGATGCGATGCTCTACCTGGCGGGACGCATAGACTCGGTCACGGCGCAGAGCGCCCGACTGGTCCAGGATTTCGGCGCCGACGACACGACCTCGATGCTGTTTCGCTTTGCGAGCGGCGCCACCGGCTATCTGGGTACCGTGATCGCCACCGCGGAGACGTGGCGCATGCAAGTGTTCGGCTCGAACGGCTGGGCCGAGGTCGGCGACGTCGAGCATCTCCACACCTGGAGCTTGCGCACCTGCTTCGTCGATCGCGCGAATCTCTCTGTAAAGCATCCCGCGGTCGTCACGGAATTTGAAAATATGAGTACCGAACGCGCCGAGCTCGAGCACTTTGCGCGCGCGGCGAAGGAGCGGCAGCCGCTCGCGGTTCCCGGCGGCGACGAAGTGCACAACGTCGCCGTGCTGGAGGCGATCGTCAAGGCGGCACGCGAGGGAACCAGGGTTCTGATATGACCACAGCGGCACAGGCGGTGGTGGACTGTCTCCGCCGCGAAGGCATCGAGCACGTCTTCGGCATTCCCGGCACGATGAACCTGCCGATCCTCGACGTGCTGCGCGCCACGCCGGAGATCCGCTTCGTCCTCACGCGCCACGAGCAGGGCGCCGCCTTCATGGCGTACGGCTACGCGCGCACGCTCGGCAAGCCGGCGATCGTCACCGCGACCGAAGGGCCGGGCGTCACCAACCTCGCCACCGGAATCGCCGCCGCATTCAAGGGCTACGTGCCGATCATCAGCATCAGCGGCGCGCAGGAGCTCTGGCTGCGCGAGAAGGACGCGAGCCAGGACATCGACCAGGTCACGTTCAACCGGCCGATCACCAAGTGGGCGTATTCGATCCCGACCGCCGGCAAGGTGCAGGAAGCGGTGCGCCGCGCCTTCCGCGTCGCGCTCACCGAGCCGCTCGGCCCGGTGCATCTCGACGTGTCCAAGGACATCCTCCTTGCCGAAGCCGCGCCCGAGCCGATCGCGCCCGAAGCCTACCGGCCCACCACGGCGCCGGCTTGCGCGAGCGCCGACCTCGACCGCGCCGCCGAGCTGATCGCGCGCGCCGAGCGGCCGCTCTTCGTCGTGGGCGGCGGCGTCCTTCGCGAAGATGTCACTCAACCCCTAAAACGGCTTGTGGAAAAAAGCGGAATTCCGGCGGCGACGCTGCAGTACTATCCGGACGCCTTTCCCACCAGCCATCCGCTGTCGCTCGGGCCGCTCGGCCGCAACGGCTACTCGAGCGCCAACCGCGCCGCGCCCCAAGCCGACGTGATCATCGCTGTCGGTGCGCACATCGATCTTTTCTCGACCGGGTTCAAGCACGGCATTATCGGCCGCGAGGCGAAGCTCATCCACCACAGCGCAGTGGCGGCGGCCATCGGCGTCGTGTTCCCGGTTTCGCACGCGGTGGTGGGCTCCACGGCCAGTTTCATCGACGGCCTGGCCTTTCGCCTTTCAAAGAACAAATGGGAATGGGCCGACGTCGCCAGTCTGCGGCGGGACTGGGACGCCGAGCGCGAGAAGCTGCTCGACCGCGCGGTGCGCCCGATGCTGCCGACCGTGGTCGCGCACGCGATGCGGCAGGCGCTGCCGAAGGAC
>DASYPG010000506.1:0-2469 GCA_036006885.1 Burkholderiales bacterium
GATCGCCTCGAAAGCCAACAGTATCTTGCCCTGCAGTAGAATTCTTGCAATGAAATCAAGCGAGATCCGCTCGAGCTTCCTCGAGTACTTCCGCTCGAAGGAGCACGCCGTCGTGGCCTCGAGCTCGCTCGTGCCGGCGAACGATCCGACGCTGCTCTTCGTCAACTCGGGCATGGTGCAGTTCAAGGACGTGTTCCTCGGCAGGGAAAAGCGGCCGTATGTGCGCGCCGCCACCTCGCAGCGCTCGGTGCGCGCCGGCGGCAAGCACAACGACCTCGAGAACGTCGGCTACACCGCGCGCCATCACACCTTCTTCGAGATGCTGGGCAACTTCTCCTTCGGCGACTACTTCAAGAAGGATGCGATCCAGTTCGCCTGGGAGCTGCTCACCAAAGTCTACAAGCTCGACCGCAGGAAGCTGTGGGCGACGGTCTATCAGACGGACGACGAGGCCTACGACATCTGGACCAGGGTGATCGGGCTGCCGAAGGAGCGCGTGGTGCGCATCGGCGACAAGCCGGGCGGCCAGAAGTACCAGTCGGACAATTTCTGGCAGATGGCCGATACCGGCCCCTGCGGTCCCTGCAGCGAGATCTTCTACGACCACGGTCCGGGCATCGAGGGCGGACCGCCCGGCTCGCCGGAGGCCGACGGCGACCGCTACACCGAAATCTGGAACCTGGTGTTCATGCAATTCAATAGGGAGAAAATCGGGGACTCGTTCGAAATGCACCCGCTGCCTCGCCCGTCGGTCGACACCGGCATGGGCCTGGAGCGCATCGCCGCGGTGCTGCAGGGCAAGCACTCCAACTACGAGATCGACCTGTTCCAGGACCTGATCCGGGCCGCAGCGCGCGAAACCGGCCAGAAGGAGTTCAGGAATCCGTCCCTCAATGTCGTCGCGGACCACATTCGCGCCTGCGCTTTCCTGATCGTCGACGGAGTGATCCCCGGGAACGAGGGGCGGGGCTACGTCCTGAGAAGAATCATCCGCAGGGCGATCCGGCACGGCTACAAGCTGGGACAGCACCAGCCGTTCTTCTACCGCCTGGTGGAGGACCTCGACCGCGCGATGGGGGACGCCTATCCGGAGCTGAGAAGCTCCAAGGTCCGGGTGGCCGAAGTGCTCAAGCAAGAGGAGGAGCGCTTCGCCGAGACGCTCGAGAACGGCATGGCGGTGCTCGAGTCCGCGCTCGCCTCCGGCGAGAAGCTGCTCGACGGCGACACCGTGTTCAAGCTCTACGACACCTACGGGTTTCCGGTCGACCTCACCGCCGACATCTGCCGCGAGCGCGGCGTGCGCATCGACATGGCGGGCTTCGAGGCGGCGATGGAGGAGCAGCGCAACCGGGCGCGCGCGGCCTCGCGTTTCTCCGCGGCCGCCGGCCTCGAATACTCGGGGGGCAAGACCGAGTTCCACGGCTACGACACGCTGTCGCTGCCGGGGAAGGTCGTCGCCCTCTACCGGGAGGGCGCGCAGGTGCAGGCGCTGAAGAGCGGCGAAACCGGCACGGTGGTGCTCGGCCGCACGCCGTTCTATGCCGAGGCGGGCGGCCAGGTCGGCGACCGCGGCGGGCTGGTGGGCTCGGCCGGCACCTTCGAGGTGAGCGACACGCAGAAGATCCAGGCCGACGTGTACGGGCACGAAGGGACGCTGAAGACCGGCGCGCTCAAGGTGGGCGACGAGGTCGAGGCGCGCGTCGACACGGCGCTGCGCGCGAGCACCATGCGCAACCACTCCGTGACGCACCTCATGCACAAGGCGCTGCGCGAGGTGCTCGGCCCGCACGTCCAGCAGAGGGGCTCGCTCGTCGACGCCGAGAAGACGCGCTTCGACTTCTCCCACAACAAGCCGGTGAGTGAGCAGGAGATCCGCGAGGTCGAGGCGCGCGTGAACGCCGAGATCGTCCAGAACACGCCCACCCGGGCGCAGGTCATGCCGATCGAAGAGGCGAAGAAGTCGGGCGCGATGATGCTGTTCGGCGAGAAGTACGGCGACGAGGTGCGGGTCCTCGAAATCGGCAGCTCGCGCGAGTTCTGCGGCGGCACCCACGTCGCGCGCACCGGCGACATCGGCGTCTTCAAGATCTACTCGGAAGGCGGCGTCGCCGCCGGCATCCGCCGCGTGGAGGCCACCACGGGCGCCCACGCGCTCGCGATGATGAACGGCCAGGCGCAGGAGCTGCTGGAGGTGGCGCGGGAGCTGCGCGCCCAGCCGGGCGCCGGGATGGTGCAGAAGGCGGTCAAGGACCTGCTCGAGGAGAAGAAAGCGCTCGAGAAGGAGCTTGCGCGCGCACGCTCGAAGCTAGCCCTCGGGCAGGGGCAGGACCTCGCTTCTCAGGCCGTCGACGTCAAAGGAGCCAAAGTCCTGGCCGCGACCCTCGACGGCGCGGACGCGAAGACGCTGCGCGACACCATGGACAGCCTGAAAGCGCGCCTCAAGTCGGCGGCGATCGTCCTCGGCGCGGT
>DASYPG010000507.1:0-3626 GCA_036006885.1 Burkholderiales bacterium
GGCCGGCGTTCTTCTGCGCGCCCGCGTAGATCAGCCCGAACTTGGAGACGTCCAAGGGTCGCGAGAGAAAGTGTGAAGAAGCATCCGCCACAAGAGGCGCCTCGCCATGGGAGGGCACCGTGTGGTATTCCACCCCGCCGATCGTCTCGTTCGAGCAGTAGTGAACATAGGCGGTGTCCGGCCGTACGTTCCACTGCTTCGGCGCATACGAGAAATTCTTGTCTTCCGACGAGGCGGCGATGTGCACGTCGCAGTACTGCTTCGCCTCCTTGATCGCCTTCTTCGACCATTCGCCGGTGAGGACGTAGTCGGCCTTGCCCTTGCCGCGCAGCAGGTTCATCGGCACCTGCGCGAACTGCAGCGTCGCGCCGCCCTGCAGGAAGAGCACCTTGTAGCTCTGTGGGATCGCGGCCAGGCTGCGCAGGTCGGCCTCGGCCTCCGCGGCGATCGAGATGAACTCCGGCCCGCGGTGGCTCATCTCCATCACCGACATGCCGCTGCCGCGCCAGTCGAGCATCTCGTCGCCGGCGCGCGCCAAAACCTCCGCCGGCAGCATGGCCGGGCCCGCGCTGAAATTGAAGATACGAGACATCAGTGGACTGTGGGAGCGGGACCGGTCGGAGGTTCCGGCTCGATATCACCGTCCGGCCCGGCGCCGCCGTTCCCACCCTCGGGACCGTGGCCTTGGCCGTTGCCGTTCCCGTTGACGTCGCGCTCCTCGATGCGCTCCATGCCCGCGAGCTTCTCGCCCTCGCCCAGCGCGATCAATGTGACGCCCTGCGTGGAGCGGCCCATCTCGCGGATCTGCGCCACCGCAGTGCGGATGAGCACGCCGCCGGTGGAGATGAGCATCACCTCATCGTCCTCCTCGACCAGCACGGCGCCGATGACCGCGCCGTTTCGCTCCGAAGTCTGGATCGCGATCACGCCCTGCCCGCCGCGGCCGTGCCGCGGGTACTCGGCGATCTGAGTGCGCTTGCCGTAGCCCTTCTCGGTCGCGGTCAGCACCGAGCGCGAATCGTCCTTCGCCGCGAGCATGCACACCACGCGCTGCTCGGCGGCGAGGCGCATGCCGCGCACCCCGGTCGCCTGGCGGCCCATCGGGCGCACCTCGCCCTCCTCGAAGCGCACGCTCTTGCCGTCGGAGGAGAACAGCATGACGTCGTACTTGCCGTCGGTGAGCGCCGCGCCCACGAGATAGTCGCCCGCCTCCAGGCCCACGGCGATGATGCCGCTCGGCCGCGGGCGGGAGAACTCGTCCAGCGCGGTCTTCTTCACCGTGCCCTGCGCGGTCGCCATGAAGACATAGTGATTGCCGTCGAACTCCTTCACCGGCACCACCGCAGTGATCTTCTCGTTCTCCTCGAGCGGGAACATGTTGACGATCGGCTTGCCGCGCGCCGAGCGGCTGCCGGCGGGCACTTCGTACACCTTGAGCCAGTAGAGCCGGCCGCGGTTGGAGAAGCACAGCAGGTAGTCGTGCGAGTGCGCGACGAACAGGCGCTCGATGAAGTCGTCCTCCTTCATCGTGGTGGCCATCTTCCCCCGTCCGCCCCGTCGCTGTGCCCTGTAATCGGCGAGCGGCTGCGACTTCACGTAGCCGCCGTGCGAGAAGGTGACCACCATGTCCTGCGGCGCGATCAGGTCCTCGACCGAGATGTCCTCGGCCACCGTGACAATCTCGCTCTTTCTCTTGTCGCCGAAGGCCTCCTTCAGCGCGCCGAGCTCATCGGCGATGATCTTGGTGATGCGCGCCGGCTTGGCGAGGATGTCGAGGAGGTCGCGGATGGCGTCGACGACCTCGCGGTATTCGTCGCGGATCTTGTCCTGCTCGAGGCCGGTCAGGCGCCGCAGCTGCAGGTCGATGATCGCCTGCGCCTGCTCCTCCGACAGGTGGTAGCCGTCGTCCTTCAGCCCGAACTGCGCCCCGAGGCCCTCGGGGCGGAACTGCGCCGCCGAGCCGCTTCCCACCATGTTCCTGACCAGGTCCGACGGCCAGGGCCGATCCATCAGGCCGCGCTTCGCTTCGGCCGGATTCGGCGCCTTCTTGACGAGCTCGATCACCTCGTCGACGTTCGAGAGCGCCACCGCGAGGCCTTCCAGCACGTGGCCACGCTCGCGCGCCTTGCGCAGCTCGAACACCGTGCGCCGGGTCACGACCTCGCGGCGGTGCGAGATGAACGACTCGACCAGCTCCTTGAGGTTGAGCACCCGCGGCTGACCGTCCACCAGCGCCACCATGTTCATGTGGAAGGTGTCCTGCAGCTGCGTCATCTTGTAGAGGTTGTTCAGCACCACCTCGGGGATCTCGCCGCGCTTGAGCTCGAGCACCATGCGCATGCCGGACTTGTCGGACTCGTCGCGCAGGTCGGAGATGCCTTCGAGCCGCTTTTCGGTGACCAGCTCGGCGATCTTCTCGAGCAGCGCCTTCTTGTTCACCTGGTAGGGCAGCTCGTCGACGATGATCGCGGTGCGATCGCCCTTGCCGAACTCCTCGAAGTGCGTGCGCGCGCGCATCACCACGCGACCGCGGCCGGTGCGGTAGCCCTCGTGCGCGCCCGACAGGCCGTAAATGATGCCGGCGGTCGGGAAGTCCGGCGCCGGCATGCGCTTGATGAGGTCTTCGATGGCGCAGTGCGGAGTCGAAAGGAGGTGCAGGCAGGTGTCGATCACCTCGCCGAGGTTGTGCGGTGGAATGTTGGTGGCCATGCCCACCGCGATGCCCGAGGAGCCGTTGACGAGCAGGTTCGGCGCCCGGGTCGGCAGCACCGAGGGCTCGAGCTCCTTGCCGTCGTAGTTCGGCGTGAAGTCGACCGTTTCCTTGTCGATGTCGGCGAGCAGCTCCGAGGCGAGCTTCTCCAGCCGGCACTCGGTGTAACGGTAGGCGGCGGGGGGATCGCCGTCGATCGAGCCGAAGTTGCCCTGGCCGTCGATCAGCGTGTAGCGCAGCGCGAAGTCCTGCGCCATGCGCACCAGCGCCTCGTAGGTGGCCGAGTCGCCGTGGGGGTGGTATTTGCCCAGCACGTCGCCGACGATGCGCGCGCACTTCACATACGGGCGGTTCCAGACGTTATTGGCCTCGTGCATCGCGAAAAGCACTCGGCGGTGCACCGGCTTCAGGCCGTCGCGCACGTCCGGGAGGGCGCGTCCCACGATCACGCTCATGGCGTAATCGAGGTACGAGCGCCGCATCTCCTCCTCGAGCGAGATCGGGAGGGTTTCCTTGGCGAAATTTTCCATCGGGAGAGCTTCGAATTTTATCATGCAAGCTTCGGTTTTCCCTCGAAAAACACTTGTATTCGGCAGGTCCGTTGTGATTAAATCCGGAGCCACGCGGCAAGCTAAAAAACAGAGGGAGGCGCCCCGTGAAAACCGCAACCGCAATGTTGGTCGCGCTCGGCTTTTTTCTCGCAGGTTGTGCCAGCGAGCCCGAGAAGCCCGCGCCGGCTCCTGAGCCCGCCGCCAAGCCCGCTCCGGCGCAGGTTGCCACGCCTACGCCCGCGCCGAAGCCGCCGGAGCCCAAGCCTGTGGCGAAGCCCGAACCGCCGAAGAAGCCGGCGGTGATCTCGGTCACCTCCACCGGGCTCTTCGAGTTCAACAAGGCGGCGCTGACAGCGGAAGCGCGC
>DASYPG010000508.1:0-3888 GCA_036006885.1 Burkholderiales bacterium
GACGAGACCGGTGCGCCGGCGGTCAATTTGGTTCCTTCGAAATTCCTGCCGCGCTTCGCAACGCTGGCGCAGGCACGCGCCGAGCTTGCCGAGCTCGCCGGGAACGGCGCCCTCAATGCCGCACTAGTGAGGGTCTGATGCCTTTTACCATCACCTTCGTGACGAACGAGAAGAAAGTGGTTGCCGTGGCCGAGAAGGCGAACCTGCTGCGCACCTCGATTCGCGAGAAAGGCGGCATTCCGTTCAAGTGCGGGGCCGGCATCTGCGGCACTTGCAAGTGCAAGATCGAGCAAGGATTGGAAAATACCGACGAGATCAAGGACCGCGAGCGCAATCACCTCAGCGAGGCGGAATTCGCCGCGGGTCACCGCATGGCGTGTCAGACGTTCGTGAATGGCGACATCGTCGTGTCATGGGTACCACTCGCGCTACGGCCACCGACCAAGCCGCGGATCGCTAACAGCGGCCCGCCGGGCGCCCCGCCGGCTCAATGAAAGGCATGCAAGCGTAGCGCCGCAAGTCACTTACGGTCGGCAGCCGGCACACATGGGCGTTCAATCGGCCTCGCTCAGGTAGGCGATGTCGCCTGCCGTGAGGACCGCCGGGTCGAGCCCCAGGGCGAGCACCCGCGTG
The DNA here is from genome assembly GCA_036006885.1 of Burkholderiales bacterium. Taxonomy (GTDB): domain Bacteria; phylum Pseudomonadota; class Gammaproteobacteria; order Burkholderiales; family SG8-39; genus SCGC-AG-212-J23. Next base: position 634 of record DASYPG010000508.1, read on the forward strand.
ACGATGTCGTCGGCGGTGAGCGTGCCGAGCCAGGCTGCCTTGCCATGTGCCGTCAAGCGGGGCACTCCCGTAAAGAGGGTAGCGGGAGCGCTCGGGGGCGAGCGCTCGGATCGGCTGAACATCCAGCGCCCTCGGAGGGCTACTTGGGTGTTGGTGGAGGCGGCGGGAATCGAACCCGCGTCCGTAGACCCTCCACAGTCAGGACTACATGCTTAGCCTGGTTCTTTAATGCCTTCGCCTCGCGTCCGCCAACCGGCAGGCTGACATTCGGCTAGTCGCTTCGACGGATCCCCCGGGCGAAGCGACCACACCCGGAAGAGAGGCCGATGTGAATGTCGCTGCACCGGTCGTTACGGGTTGCCCCGTCCTTCCCGGCCTAGCCCATCAGCAAGCTAGTGCAGCGTCCAGCCGGTGTTAGGCGGCTAGAGCGAAACGCTCGTCGTTGGCGTTTGTGTGTGTTTCCAGAATGGATTTACGAGGTGATCTGGTCCTCGGCATGCCCTGCGCTGCTTCGATGCCCACGTCGAAACCAGGTCGCCCCCGGAATCGTGTGTTCAGTACGGCATTCTACTTCTAAGACCAACCCTTTAGAACCAATTTGCCGATCATGGTTCCCGATTCGAGCCGCTCGTGCGCCTTGCGCAGATTGGTCGCGTTGATCGGCGAGAAGGTCTCTTTCAGCGTGCCGCGGAGGTTTCCCGAGTCGAGCCAGTCGGCGACCTGGTTGAGAAGGCGATGCTGCTCGATCATGTCGGGCGTCTTGAAGCGCGGGCGCGTGAACATGAGCTCCCAGCACATGGTCGCGCTCTTCGAGCGCACCACGTCCATCGGCAGCGGCTTCTGGTTGCCGACGATTGCGACCATCGCGCCCTGCGGGGCGACGAGCTGCGCCATCGCCGCCCAGTGCGTGTCGAGGTCGTTGAAGTTCGCGATGTACTCGACGGGCTTTTTGATCTGGGAAGCGAGGTCCTTGCGGTGGTCGACGACTTCGTCGGCGCCGAGCTCCTTCACCCAGGCAATGGTCTCCGGGCGCGAGGCCGTGGCGATGACCCTGAGGCCGGCGAGCTTGGCGAGCTGGATGCCGATCGAGCCGACGCCGCCCGCGCCGCCGATGATCAGGATCGTTTTGCCGCTGTCCTTGCCGCCGCGGTCGATCTTCATGCGGTCGAAGAACGCCTCCCAGGCGGTGATCGCGGTGAGGGGAATGGCGGCGGCCTGCGCGAAATCGAGGCGCTTGGGCTTTTTGCCGACGATGCGCTCGTCGACGAGGTGGAACTCGCTGTTCGCGCCGGGACGCGTGACGTCGCCGGCGTAGTACACCTCGTCGCCGCGCTTGAAGAGCGTGACTTCGGGTCCGGCGGCTTCGACCGTGCCGGCGGCGTCCCAGCCGAGCACGCGCGGCGCGGGCGAGTCGATCTTCCTCTGCTTGGTGTCGACCGGGTTGACGGAGATCGCCTCGACCTTCACCAGCAGGTCGCACCCGGCGGGCGCGGGTTTCGGCTGCTCGATTTCCTGAAATGTATGGACGATGGCTTTCATAGGTGCTCGATGAGCTCCAGCGGGTGGCGGATGACGGCGGCGGCCTCCCAGCTTCCCGGGCCGCCGCTCTCGGGATGATGGTAGCCCCACTCGACCGCGATGGCGCGCATTCCCGCGGCGTGCGCAGCCTTCATGTCGCGCAGATCATCGCCCAGATAAAGGCAGTCCTTGGGAGAAACCTGGATCTGGTGCGCGGCGTGCAGGAGCGACGCCGGGTGGGGCTTGAGGTGCGGCGTGGTGTCGCCGCAGGCCACGCAGTCGGGATCGAGCCTGAGCTCGGCGACGAGGCGCTCGGTGAAGCGCGTGGCCTTGTTCGTGACGATGCCCCACGCGATTGCGCGCCGGCGCAGCTCGGCGATGAGCTCCGCGATGCCGGGAAAGAGCGTGGTCTCCGCGCACACGCGCTCGGCGTAGTACTCGAGGAAGGTCTCGCGCAGGGCCGCGTAATCGGGATCCTCCGGCTTGACGCCGAAGGCCGCGTGGACCAGGCCGCGCGCGCCGGCCGAGGCGAAGGGGCGCAGCCGCTCGATCGGCAGCGGCGCGTGGCCCTGCTCGACGCGCATGCGGTTTACCGCCGCGGCGAGGTCGGGCGCCGTATCGGCGAGCGTGCCGTCGAAGTCGAACAGCACCGCCTTGCTAGGCATCGCGTCTGCAGCGCAGGAGATAGTTGACGTCGCAGTCGCGCCCGAGGCTGTAGCGCCGCGTGATCGGGTTGTACGTCATGCCGATGAGTTCCTCGGGCGCGAGGCCGCCCTCGCGGCTCCAGCGCGAGAGCTCGGAGGGCTTGATGAAGCGCAGATAATCGTGCGTGCCCTTCGGGAGGAGCTTGAGCACGTACTCCGCGCCGATCACGGCAAAGAGGTAGGACTTGGGATTGCGGTTGATGGTGGAGAAGAACACCAGGCCGCCGGGCCGGACGAGGCGCGCGCACGCCGCGACCATGCCGGCCGGTTCCGGGACGTGCTCCAGGAGCTCCATGCAGGTGACGACGTCGAACTCGCCGGCGTGGCCCGCGGCATAGTCTTCCACGGACACCTTCTCGTACTTCACCGGCAGACCGGATTCGAGTAGATGCAGCTCGGCCACGCGCAGGCCTTTCTCACCGAGGTCGATGCCGGTGACCTCCGCCCCGCGCTGCGCCATCGCCTCGGCGAGGATGCCGCCGCCGCAGCCGACGTCGAGCACCTTCTTGCCCGCGAGCGCGGCCGAGCGGTCGATCCATTCCAGGCGCAGCGGATTGATCTCGTGCAGCGGCCGGAACTCGCCCTGAGGGTCCCACCAGCGGTGCGCGAGCTTCGAGAATTTCTCGAGCTCTGCGGGGTCGGCGTTCATCCCCCGATTCTAGAAACAAAAAACCCCGCCGGAGCGGGGTTCTTTGCGTGAGAGAAGGAGCGTCAGTTCCGGCGCGTGCCGATGACCTCGATCTCGGTGCGGCGGTTCTTGGCGCGGCCTTCGGCGGTCTTGTTGCTCGCCACCGGCTGCTTCTCGCCCTTGCCCTCGGTGTAGACGCGGTTGGGCTCGATGCCCTTCGACACCAGGTAAGCCTTCACCGATTCGGCGCGGCGCACCGACAGCCGCTGGTTGTACTCGTCGGAGCCGATGGAGTCCGCGTGGCCGACCGCGATCACGACTTCGAGGTTGACGGCTTTCGCCTTGCCCGCGAGGTCGTCGAGCTTCGAGCGGCCTTCAGGCTTGATCACCGACTTGTCGAAGTCG
>DASYPG010000509.1:0-1954 GCA_036006885.1 Burkholderiales bacterium
GTGCACTTCCCCGAAACCTCCAAGCCGGCGCCGATCGTGCCGAAGCGTCTCATCCGCGGCGTGTCTGAGCGGGTGGATTGCTTCGGCGAAGTTGTAGTTGAATTGAATGAATTAGAAACAGAACAGGCGATCCGCGATCTCGTCGGTCAGGGCGTGCAGGCGATCGCGATCTGCTTCCTGTGGTCCTTTCGCAACCCCAGGCATGAACTTCGCGTTCGTGAGCTCGTGAAGTCGATCGCGAAGGACGTGTTCGTCACTTGCTCGGTGGATATCGCCCCCAAGTGGGGCGAATACGAGCGGGTCACAGCCACGGCGCTCAATGCCTATCTTGGGCCGGTGATGACCGGCTACCTGAATCGCCTCGACCGCACGCTGATCGATCTGGGCTACGCCCACGGCCTTCAGATCGCGCAGTGCGGCGGCGGCACGGTGCCGGTCGAGCGCGCAGGGGAAGCGCCGCTCCTCACGCTCGACTCCGGCCCGGTGTCGGGCGTGACCGCGTCGATGTTCCTGGGCGCGGCCATGGGCGAGCGCAATATCATCACCACCGACATGGGCGGCACGTCCTTCGACGTGTCGATCATCTACGACGGCAAGCCGGCCTACTCCTTCATCAGCAATACCGACCAGTACGAGTACTTCCTGCCGAAGGTCGACCTGCAGGCGATTGGCGCGGGCGGCGGCAGCCTCGTGCGCGTGCACCCCGAGACGCGCACCATGACCGTCGGGCCGGACAGCGCAGGCGCCTTTCCCGGCCCGGTGTGCTATTCGCGCGGCGGCACGGTGCCCACGGTCACCGACGCGCAGCTCGTGCTGGGCTACCTCGATCCGGACAACTTCGCCGGCGGCAAGATGAAGTTGGACAAGGAATCAGCAACCAAGGCGGTCGCGGAACTCGGTGCCAAAATCGGGATGACTGCAATGGAGTGCGCCGCCGGGATCTGCCGCATCGTCGAGCTGCAGATGGCCGACGTGATCCGCAAGGTCACGGTCGAGAAAGGCTTCGATCCGCGCGACTTCGTGCTGTTCGCTTTCGGCGGCGCCGGCCCGGCGCACGCCGGCGTGTTCGCGCAGGAACTCGGTGTCCGCAAAATAATCATTCCCCAGAGAAAAGCAGCGTCCACGTGGTGCGCCTTCGGCGCCGCGGCGGCCGACGTGCTGCACATCTTCGAGCACACCGAGATCATGCCGACGCCGGTTGCGGCCGCGCGAATCAACCGCAATCTCGAGCAGCTCGAGAAGCAGGCGAAGGACATGATGGCGAGCGAGGGCATCGCCGCCGCCCGCCAGCGCTTCGAGTTCTCGCTCGATGTACGGCACAAGGGACAGATCAATGAAGTCGAGCTGCTTTTGCCCTGGAAACGCGTGGCGGCAGAGTACGAGCTTTCCCTGAGAAGGATCTTTGTCGGACGTTACGAAAAGCTCTACGGCCGCGGCTCGGCGCTCGCCGGCGCGCAACTCGAGATCGTCGTGTGCCGGCTGCGCGCCCGCGCGCTCACGCCGAGGCCCAAGCTGGTCAAGGCGAAGAACGGCTCGCGCACCATTCCGCGCGACGCAGTTCGCAAGCCGCGTCCCATCCAGTGGCAAAAGCTGAGGAAGACGCCCGTCTACGACGGCGAGCGGCTCGCCATCGGCAACCGGCTGAAAGGCCCGGCCATCGTGGAGACCTCCGACACGACGGTCGTCGTGCACCCGGGACGAACCCTCACCGTGGATACGCTGGGCAATTTCGAGATCACCTTCAAATGAATGCACCGCTGAAGAAGCTAAGCGAGCTGACGGGCCTCGCGTTCGACGGTGTGCGCAGCGGCTACGTACCGCCCAAGACGCTCACGATTTCTCCAAAGCTCAAGCTGCACCGGAAATCGAAGAGCGCCATTGACCCCGTGACCTTCGAGGTGGTGCGGCACGCGCTGTGGAACGTGAACGAGGAGCACGGCGCCACCATCCAGCG
>DASYPG010000510.1:0-1813 GCA_036006885.1 Burkholderiales bacterium
GCAGCGTCGCCTTCGCGCTCGCGCTTGCCGGCTTCGGCGCGAAGGCCGGCATCGTGCCGCTGCACATATGGCTGCCCGAAGCGCACCCCGCCGCGCCCTCGCCCGTGTCGGCGCTGATGTCCGCGGTGATGCTGAAGACCGCGGTCTACGGCCTGATGCGCGTTACCCTCGACCTCATCGGCTTTCCCCTGTGGTGGTGGGGATTAGTGGCCCTGGTGGCCGGGCTCGCGAGCGCGCTTTTCGGCGTCATCTTCGCCGCGGCGCAAACCGACATGAAGCGGCTGCTCGCCTACTCCTCCATCGAGAACATCGGCCTCATCTTCGCCGGCTTCGGCCTGGCGCTGCTCTTTCGCGGCTTCGGCATGGGCAGCCTTGCCGCGCTCGCGCTGACTGCCGCCCTCTACCACTGCCTGAACCACGCCTTCTTCAAGGGCCTGCTGTTCCTCGCCGCGGGCTCGGTGCTTCATGCCACCGGCGAGCGCAGCATGGGACGCCTCGGGGGGCTGATCCATCGCATGCCCTGGGTCGCCTGGTGCGCGCTCATCGGCTCGGCCGCGATCGCCGGGCTGCCGCCCCTCAACGGCTTCGTCTCGGAGTGGCTGTTGCTGCAGGCATTCCTCTTCACCCCGGGGCTACCGCAGGGCTACGTCAACATGCTGGTGCCGGTAGCCGGCGCTGCGGTGGCGCTGGCCGCGGCGCTGTCGGGCTACGTCATGGTGAAATTCTTCGGCGTGGTGTTCCTCGGCCAGCCGCGCGACGCCCGAGCCGCCGAAGCGCACGACGCCGGCCCTTGGGAGCGCAGCGCCCTCGTCGGGCTCGCCGCCGGATGCGTGGTCCTCGGCCTCGCGCCGATGGCGGTGCTCGCGCTCATCGAGCCGATCACGCAGCGTTTCACGGGCTACACGCTCGCTGGGATGGGGAGCGGGCTGTTCCTCGCGCCGATCGACGCCGAGCGCGCGAGCTACAGCCCGCTCCTCTTCTTCGCGGTGGCGGTGCTGCTCGTGGCCGCGACCTGGCTGGCGGTGCGCGCGCTTTACCACGGCCGCGTACGGCGCGCGCCGGCCTGGGACTGCGGCTTCCCCTGGCTCACCGCGCGCATGCAGGACAGCGCCGAAGGCTTCGGGCAGCCGGTGAAGGTGGTGTTCCGGCCGGTGTTCCGCATCGAGGGCGAGGCCCCGTCGCCCGCCGACGCCCGGCCCCGCTACCGCGAGAGCGCCGAAGATCCGCTGTGGTACTGGCTCTACCTGCCGCTCGCGCGCGCGGTAGAGCGCGCTACCTCGCTGGTAACCGTGCTGCAGCGCGGCCGCATCTCGGTGTACCTCATGTACAGCTTCGCGACCCTGCTGGTGCTGCTCTTCTTCGTCCGCTGAGCGCCTAGCGCGAACCATGCCCGCCTCCGGACTGATTGCGCAGCTCACCGAGGTCGTGCTCGCGATCCTGCTCGCGCCGCTGCTCGGCGGCTGGGTGAACCAGTGCCGCGCCTGGCTGCAGAACCGGCGCGGGCCCGGCGTGCTCCAGCCCTACCGGGTGCTCGCGAAGCTGCTCGAGAAGGAGGTCGTGCTGGCGCACAACGCCTCATCGCTCTTCCGCAGCGCGCCGTATCTCATCTTCGGCTGCCTCGTTCTCGCCGCGGCTATCGTGCCCACGCTGGGCACCGACCTGCCGCTCAACGCCGCCGCCGACGCGATCGCGCTGGTCGGCCTGCTCGCCCTGGCGCGATTCTTCATCGCGCTCGCCGGGATGGACGTCGGTACGGCCTTCGGCAGCCTGGGCGCGCGCCGCGAGATGATGGTCGGCTTCCTCGCCGAGCCGG
>DASYPG010000511.1:0-1812 GCA_036006885.1 Burkholderiales bacterium
GCAGTTCCTCACGCACACAGACAAGTTCGCCTTCGCCGAGATCAAGGGCGGTCCCGCCGGCCAGTTCAAGCGCGTGGTGCGCAACCTCGAGTTCGACGTCTCCGAGATGGCGATCATGACCCACCTCATCGCCAAGGCGCACGGCAAGCCCTACCGGCTGCTGCCCTTCGTGGTCCTGGCTCGCTTTCAACATCCGTTTTTGGTCTTCAATTCGGATAAGAATCCCTCCCTCGCTCCCGAGGACCTGCACGGCAAGCGCGTCGGCGTGCGCTCCTACTCGGTTACGACCGGCGCCTGGATCCGGCACATCCTGGCCGAGGATCACCGCATCGACATTTCGCGCATCCACTGGATCACGTTCGAGGAGGCGCACGTCGCCGAGTTCCGCGACCCGCCCAACGTGCAGCGCGCGCCCGCCGGCAAGGACATCATGGGCATGCTGCGGGCGGGCGAGCTCGACGCCGCGATCGTCGGCGCCACTCCGCAGCACGAGAACATCCGGCCGCTGATCCGCGACCCGGAGGCCGCTGGCAAGCGCTGGTCGGAGAAGCACGGCGCCATACAGCTCAACCATCTGGTGGTGGTGAAGAACAGCGTCTCGCGCGGCATGGCCGACGAGGTGTACCGGCTGCTCGTCGAGAGCAAGAAGGCCGGCGGTAACCCGCCGATGCTGCCGCACGGCCTCGAGGCTAACCGCCGCAACCTCGAGGTGGCCATCGACTGCGCCTACCGGCAGGCGCTGATCCCGCGGCGCTTCGCCGTCGACGAGTTGTTCGAATAACAGGAGAAGGAATGAAACGGCTTTCGGGCTTCTTAGTTGGAGTTGCTTTCGCGGCCTCGGCCGGGGCGCAATCGTTTCCGAGCAAACCGATCCGCCTCATCGTTCCGTATGGCGCCGGCGGCGTGGCCGACATCACGGCGCGCAGCGTGGCGCCGAAGATCGGCGAGGGCCTGGGCCAGCCGATCGTGATCGAGAACAAGCCGAGCGCCGGCGGGGTTGTCGCGGCGCAGGAGGTGGCGCGCGCCGCGCCCGACGGCTACACGCTGCTCCTCATCAACAATGGCAACGCGGTGAGCAAGGCGCTGTTCAAGTCGCTGCCCTACGAGCCCGAGCACGATTTCGAGATGATCTCGACCGTCGGCTTCTTCCCGCTGGTCATAATGACCGACCCCAAGTCGCCTTTCAAAGGGATTCAAGATTTTGTTTTGGCTGCGAAGCAAAACCCGGGCAAGCTCAACGTCGGGACCATCGGCATCGGCAGCACCCAGCACCTGGCCGCCGAGCTCTTCAAGTCGAGCACCGGCGCGAATTTCCAGATCGTTCCCTACAAGGCGACGGGCGAAGTGGTTACCGCGGCGAAGAGCGGCGATGCCGCCGTGATCTTCGAGTTCCTCGCGCCGATGACCTCGCACATCAAGTCCGGTAACCTTCGCCCGCTGGCCATCAGCGTGGCGAAGCGCTTCCCGACCCTTCCCGACGTGCCGACCGCGATCGAAGGCGGCGTCGCCGGCTACGACGTGGCGTCGTGGAACGGGCTCGCCGCGCCGGCGAAGACCCCGCGCCCGGTGATCGACCGCCTGCACCAGGAAGTGGTCAGGGCGCTCGCTGCGCCGGACCTGCAGAAGCGCCTTGCCGAGCTCGGCGTCGAGGCTCGCGCCAGCACGCCGGAAGAGCTGCGCAAGTTCTTCGCCGCCGAGTCGCAGCGCTGGAGCAAGGTCGTCGAGACGGCGAAGATCCCGAAGCAATAATCCGCGACTTCCACCTCTTCCTCGCCGGGCGGTTCTTCGCCGCCCTCGCGCTGCAGATGCAGT
>DASYPG010000512.1:0-3051 GCA_036006885.1 Burkholderiales bacterium
CAGGAACCGCGGAGCCGCGGGATGCCCCACAATGAAAGTATTCGGATCGATACCCCGGGTACTCCATGTTCGCGCGACGATCACGGCCGGGTGCTCGCCTAAAGTTTCAGCGATTGCAGAACTTGCCAGCGACCCGAAAACGAGAGTGGCGGCGAGCCGACGTAGCGTCTTGACGTTCATTTCTGTCTCCTAATGGAAGATGCCTGCGTGAATTGCGGCGCTCAGTGGTTTTTTCGCCCCCAGTCGCGCAGCGCCTTGACGATTGGGCCCAGGCTGCGGCCTCTTTCCGTGAGCTGATATTCGAGGCGCGGAGGGTGCTCGCTGTAGAGCTTTCGCTCGATCAGTCCGTGGCCCTCCAAGGTCTTTAGCCGCGCCGACAGGGTATTGGGCGCAAGCCCGGTCAGCGATTCCTGGAGATCCTGGTAGCGGCGCGCGCCGTGCAGGAAAAAGTCGCGCAGCAACAGGATTGTCCAGCGCTCGCCGATCATGTCGAGCGTGCGGGCGACGGGGCAGTGCTTCTGGTCATACGAGCGTGCCATGCGCGTACGGTACGTGGTAACACTCAAATTAGCAAGCTACTATTACATATGTAGTTACTAGGCGAAAAGCGGCCTAGGGTGGCGGCATGGCTGCCTCGCACGCTCTCCTCCACGGCCCGATCGCCAGGCAGCTCGTGCGCCTCGCCTGGCCGGTGCTCATCGTTCTCGCCCTGCAGACGTTGGTCGGCGTGGCCGAGACCTACTTCGTGAGCTTTCTCGGCACCGATGCGCTCGCCGGCGTCGCGCTCGTGTTCCCGGTGTTCATGCTGATGACCATGATGTCGAACGGCGGCATCGGCGGCGGCGTCGCATCGGCCGTCGCGCGGGCGCTCGGCGCGGGCAGACGAGGCGACACCGAGTCGCTCGCCACGCACGGCGTCGTGCTGGGCGGCGTGTTCGGCTCGATCTTCACGCTCGGCGCATGGCTCGGCGGCCCGAGCCTGTTCCGCTACATGGGCGGCGAGAACCAGACGCTCGCGAACGCCGTGCTCTACTCCAACGTGATGTTTCTGTCTGCCGTACCGGGCTGGATCGCGAACTTGCTCGCCGCGGCCTTGCGCGGGGCGGGCAACGTGCGCGTTCCGGCGATCGTGACGGCGAGCGGCTCGCTGATCACCCTTGGGCTTTCGCCGCTCTTCATTTTCGGCTGGGGGCCGCTGCCCGGCATGGGCGTTGCCGGGGCCGGCGTGGCGCTGATCTTATTCAACACCGCAGCCGCGCTCGCCCTTGCGCTCTACATGCGCTCGCCGGCGAGCCCGATCCGGCTGCGCGCGGCGCGCCTGGAAGGACGCCTCTTCGGCGACATCCTGCGGGTCGGGTTGCCGTCGGCCGTCGGTACCGTGGTCGCGAACCTTACCGTGGTCGTCACGACCGGACTGATCGGCGGCTACGGGCGCGACGCCATCGCCGGCTACGGGCTTGCCTCGCGGCTCGATTACCTCCTCATCCCGCTCCTTTTCGCGCTCGGCACGGCATCGGTGACCATGGTCGGCGCGAACGTCGGCGCCGGCCAGCACGCACGCGCCAGGCGAATCGCCTGGACCGGCGCGCTCCTGTCGGCAGCGATCACGGGCGCGATCGGCTTCGCCGCCGCGCTCTTTCCGCACGCCTGGATGCATCTCTTCAGCGGCGAAGCGGCGGTGGTGGAGACCGGCGCGGCTTATCTCGCTCGCGTCGCTCCGTTCTATGCGCTCTTCGGCGTGGGGATGTCGCTCTATTTCGCGAGCCAGGGAGCCGCGAGGATGGCGTGGCCGTTCGCCGCCGGCGTCGTGCGCCTCCTCGTCGTATTCGCGGCCGGAAGCTACTGGATGACTAGCCTGCACGGCTCGCTGAGCGGCCTCTACTGGATCGTGGCGGCGAGTTACCTGCTCTTCGGCGCCATCAACGCGCTCGCCATGGCGAGCGGCCTGGGCTGGGGCGCGCGTTCGGCCCCACCGGCACCTTCCGTGAAGGACGCACGCGCGTCGTTGCAGGTGTAACGCTCGCCGCCCTCGGCGCCCCAACCTACCGGACAATATTCGGGACGCTGGATCGTCTTAGGGAACATGAGGCACACACTGGGCGCAGCCTCTATGGCGCTCGACCAGGCGCGGCGCCTGTCGGAGACGATCGCGCGCGAACGCCCGCGACTTCAAACCTTCGTTCGCGCCAGGGTAGCCGACGCGGGCGACGCCGAAGACATCGTACAGGAGGTGTTCTCGGAGTTGATCGCCGCCGAGGCGATGCTGCTGCCGATCGAGCAGGCCGGGGCCTGGCTCTTGCGCGTGGCGCGCAATCGCATCACGGACTTCTTCCGCAAGAGCAAGCCCCTTGCGCTGGCGGACGTGCGTGCGGACGCGGCCGATGACGAAGTCGGGATCGAAGACCTGCTTCCGTCGGCGGACGCGGGGCCGGAAGCAGCGTACGCGCGCGCCGTGCTGCTCGAAGAGCTCGAAGCGGCCCTCGAGGAGCTTCCCGCGGCTCAGCGCGAGGTCTTTCTCGCGCATGAGCTCGAAGGCAAAAGCTTCAAGGAGCTCGCCGCCGAAACCGGCATCGGCATGAATACGCTGTTGGCTCGCAAGCATTATGCGGTGCTTCATCTGCGCGAACGCCTGCGCGCCGTCTACGACGATTTCTTCGCAACTGGAGATTGGGAACGATGAAACGCTATTGGGTTCTTCGCGCGCTCAAGATCGCGCTCTTCGTGGCGCTCGGCGCCGCCCTCTTCTCGCTCATCGTGATGAGCTTGTGGAACTGGCTCATCCCGCCGGTGATCGGATGGAAGGCGGTCGACTTCTGGCAGGCCCTCGGGCTGCTCCTGCTCGCCCGCATCCTCTTCGGAGGGCGCCCGCGTTTCGGATTCGGCTACGGGATGCACTGGCGCGGCCGCATGGCGGAGCGTTGGCAGCGGATGACGCCGGAGGAACGCGAGAAGTTCCGCGAGGGGATGCGCTCGCGCTGCGGGTGGGGCGGGGATCGCGGGACACAGCAGACGTCCTGACCGGGTCTAGTCCATCACCGCTGAGCACTGGAA
>DASYPG010000513.1:0-3643 GCA_036006885.1 Burkholderiales bacterium
AGTGGCGGCCTTCGCCGCCGCATATTGGAAAGGAACTTTCACGTGAAACGCACCACCCTGATCGCAGCGGCCCTTTGTTTCGCGCTCGGCGCATTCAGCTCGTTCGCCGAGGCCGGGTTGCGGGGCGGCAGGAACGACGCGATGCAGCGCGATTCCATGGGCAAGCCGGATACTCACGACAAGATGGGCAACACGGATACGAAGGGCAAGAGAGACAAGATGGGCAAGACCGACAAGATGGACAGGACGGAAAAGCCGGGCGCGATGCAGTAACGCGTTCGGCGGCCGCGCCCACCGGAAATCCGATGACGATTCAAATTCTCTTCGCATTCGCGGCGGGCGTCCTGACCATCGCCTCGCCCTGCGTACTGCCGATGGCGCCGATCGTCCTCGGCGCTTCGGTCGCGCAGCCGGGCCGCCTGCGACCGGTGTTCATTTCGCTGGGCTTCGCCATCGCGTTTTCGGCGGCGGCGCTGGTTCTTGGCGCGTTCTCCAATGCGCTGCCCGTGTCGCCGGGGTTTCTGCGCGGGCTCGCCGCGCTCGCCCTCGCGGCGTTCGGCATTCTTATGCTCTGGACACGGCCGATGCACGTTCTTGCCGGGCGCCTAGGGGCTGTCATGACCCACGTCGAAGAACTGTCGCATCGCGCCGGCGCCGGGAACGCCGGCGGGTTCGCCCTGGGATTGGCTCTGGGCGTGCTCTGGACGCCGTGCGCCGGACCGGTCCTGGGCTCGATTCTCACGCTCATCGCGACTGCCATGGACCTCGCCTGGGCCGCCGTGCTGCTCGGATGTTATGCGCTTGGCGCAGCGATACCGATGCTCGCAATTGGCTACGGCGGCCGATACGCGACGGCGCGCGTTCGCCGCATCTCGCCTTACACGACCGCGATACAGCGAGCTTTCGGTGTGCTGGTCATCGCGATCGCCGTCGCCACTGCATTCCAGCTCGAAACGCCGGTCGTCGCTTGGATCTCCAACTTCCTACCTGAAGGAGCTTTACCCCTATGACTACGTTGCACTCGCCCTCGCGCCGCCGCGCGCTCATTGCGCTGTCGCTTGTCGCGTTGGCGCCGCTTTCCCATGCTGCCGGGGGCTCCCGCGCAGCCCCCGAGTTTGTGGGAATCGATACGTGGCTCAACTCCGTGCCCCTCAGCATGGCGGGGCTGCGCGGCCAAGTCGTCATGGTCGACTTCTGGACCTACGGGTGCATCAATTGCGTGCATGTGCTGCCGCACGTCGTCCAATGGCACGAAAAGTATAATGATCGCGGCCTGGTCGTCATCGGCGTGCACACCCCGGAGTTCGCTTACGAGCGCGACACGAACAACGTGAGGAAGGCCATTCAGCGCCACGGCATCCGTTACGCCGTCGCCCAGGACAACAAGTTCGCAACCTGGAACACGTACCGCAACCGTTACTGGCCGACTGTGTATCTCGTTGATCGGAGCGGCGAGCTGGTCTTTAGCCATGCCGGTGAAGGCGCCTACGACGAGATCGAGCGCACCATCCAGCAGTTGCTCGCGTGAAGCCGATCGAGGTTCGCGTCGGTGACGCTCCTCGGATCGAGGCCTTCCTGGCCGAGCGTATCTACCAGTACAACGCCGACGCTACCGGATACCACGATGCCGAGTCCTTCACTGCCGTTCACGAAGACGGGTCGGGGGCCATAGAGGCGGGTATTAGTGGCTACACGTGGGCCGGCTGCTGCTTCGTCTCGTACCTCTGGGTGGCCGCACCCTCGCGCGGCAAGGGGCTCGGGAGTAACCTCCTCGAGGCAGCGGAGCGCCATGCACGCGAGAGGCGCTGTCGGCTCGTTCTTGTCTCGTCCCACAGCTTTCAGGCGCCGGAGTTCTACGCTCGCAAGGGCTACGAGCCGATGGCGCACATCAACGACCACCCCGTCGGTCATTCGAGCGCCTTCTACGGCAAGCGCTTGGATCCGCAATGACGCTTGGCCCGGACGGATCGTCCTATCATCCGTCTCGAATGCTGCAAGCCGCCCTCTCGCCACGCTCCATAGCGGTGATCGGCGCCTCCGACAACCCGCACAAGGTCGGCGGCCGGCCGATCCTCTATCTGCAGCGCTACGGTTACCGCGGCGCGGTTTATCCGGTGAATCCCGGCCGCGCCACGGTGCAGGGGCTGCGCGCGTTCGCGCGCGTGGAGGACCTGCCCGAAGCGCCCGAGCTCGCGATCGTCGCGGTCGCCGGCGACGAAGCGGTGCGCGCGGTTGAGTCGTGCGCCGCACAAGGGGTCAAGGTCGCCGTCGTCATGGCCTCGGGATTCGGCGAGACGGGCGCCGCCGGCCTTCGCGTGCAGCAAGCGCTCGTCGAGACCGCGCGGCGCGCCGGCATGCGCCTGATCGGCCCGAACTGCCAGGGACTCGCCAATTTCGCCACCGGCGTGGTGGCGAACTTCTCGACCATCTTCCACGAGATGGAGGGACGCGACGGGCCGGTCGCGATCGTGAGCCAGAGCGGCGCGAATTCGCAGGCGATCTACACGCTCGTGATGCGCAAGGGCTTGGGCGTGCGCCACGTCCACGCCACAGGCAACGAAGCCGACGTTACGGTGGCCGACCTCGCCGAGGCCGTGGTCGAGGACCCGGGCGTGCGCCTGGTGCTCCTCTACATGGAGGCGATCAAGGACCCTCAGCGCCTCGCGCTCGCCGCCGAAAAGGCGCGCGATCGCGGCATTCCGATCGTGGCGCTGAAGGCGGGCCGCACTGCCCGCGGACAGAAGGCCGCGTCTTCGCACACCGGCGCGCTCGCGAGCGAGGACCGCGTGGTCGACGCCTTCTTCGAGCGCCATGCGATCTGGCGCGCGGCCGATCCGCACGAACTGGTCTCCGCGGCGGTGCTCTACGCTTCCGGCCGGGCGCCGCGCGGGCGGCGGCTCGTCGTGGTGAGCAACTCCGGCGCAAGCTGCGTCATGGCGGCCGACTATTCCGAGCAACGTGGCATCCCACTCGCACAAATATCTTCCAACGCCCGAGAGCGTATGAGAGAGGTACTTCCTGGCTTTGCCGCGCTGGAAAACCCGATCGACGTCACCGGCGCGCTGCTCAGCAACAGCGCGCTGTTCGGCGCAGTGCTGCCGATCGTCGGCGACGACGCGCAGAGCGAGCTCGCGCTGCTTGCGATTCCGGTCGCCGGTACGGGCTACGACGTTCCAAGATTTGCAAAAGATTTATCTCTCTTTGCGGAGGGTTACGGCCATGCCGTTGCGGTCGCCGCGCCGCAGGAATCGGTGCGCGCGCCGTTCGAGCGCCTCGGCATCGCCGCGTTCGAGCGCGAGCGCGAGGCGATCGATGCGCTGGCGCAGTGCGCCGACCACGCTGCGCTCATGCGCCGGCCGGCGGCGACGCCGGCGAGGGGAATACAGGTTGGAGCGACGCGGTTCCTGAACGAGGCGGAGAGTCTCGCGCTGCTCGAGAAGGCGGGTTTGCCGGCGATCGAGCACGTGCTGTGCCGTTCGGAAGAAGAGGCCATCCGGACCGCCGAGCGCTTTGCTGGCCCGGTGGTGATGAAGGCCTGTTCGCCCGATGTGCCGCACAAGAGCGACCATGGCCTGGTGGCGCTGAACCCGGCGGATCCACGTGCCGAGTTTCGGCGGCAGATGAATGAAGTCTCAAAGTTGAA
>DASYPG010000514.1:0-8364 GCA_036006885.1 Burkholderiales bacterium
GTCGTGAGCGCGCTCGGCCGAAGCCTGCGCTCCACCAGCGGCCGTCTCATCGACGACGTGCTGCAAACCGATGCCGCGCTCAACCCGGGGAATTCCGGCGGGCCGCTGGTGAACTCGCGCGGCGAGGTGATCGGCCTCAACACCGCGATCATCCCGATGGCGCAGGGCATCTGCTTCGCCACCGGCATCGACACGGTGAAATGGGTTGCGATGCAGCTCCTGCGGGACGGCAAGGTGCGGCGCAGCTATCTCGGCCTCGCCGGCGCGAACCAGCCGATCGGCCGGCGCTTCGCGCGCCATTTCGAGCTGCCCAATGCCGCGGGCGTGCGCGTGGAGTCGGTCGAGCCGCGCGCGCCCGCGACGCGGGCCGGCTTGCAGGCGGGCGACGTGATCGTCGCGCTGAAGGGCCAGCCGGTGAACGGCATCGACGACCTGCACCGCTTGCTCACCGCCGACCTGATCGGCGTGCCGGTGGAGGTCGTCCTGCTGCGCGGGGCGCAACTCCTCAAGCGCTCGATCGAGCCTTCCGAGAGTGTCTAGAACTCGAAAATCACGCTTTTAGCGATATCCAAACCCCGGGGCGGGAGTAGCATCATGAGTGAGGGAGGAGTTGCGCGTCGCTCGGAGGCTTGCGGAAAGAGCCTATGCGGGAGTTCTTGGTACTGGTGCTGCAGATCGCCGGGCTGGCGATCCTGGTCGCTGCCGCGATCGTTTCGGTCGCCGCGCCCGACTGGGTCAAGCGGCGCCTGAAGGGACCGTTCTGGGGCTGAGGTAGCCTACTAGGTTCGGGATTCCAGAGTCTCGCGCGCGCCACACTCCAGCATGAGCCGCGCAATGTGCTCGCGGTCGACCGGCGAGCGCGCCACCACCGCGACGGTCTTGTCGCTGACGACGATGCGGTGAAGGGCGACGCCGGCCTCGAGCAGCTCCTCCTTCAGCTTCTCGGCGTCGCCTGGCCGCGCGAAGATTCCGGTCACCTTGCGGTTGCGCATCGCAGCTGTCGCCTCACGGGAACGTGCCGCGGTGGTTCTTCTTCATTTCGGGCGTTTTGTGGTCGGTGCCGACGCCCAGGCGTTTCTGGTTCTCCTTCTGCTTCTCGGGCTCGCGGCGGGCATCGGCCCCGCTGCGCGCGCCGCGCGCGGCCTTGCTGGTCCTCGTCTGGGTGTCTGGCATGGCGAAGCTCCGAAGGTGAATTCTCCGGAGGAGCAAGGCCCGTGCCGAGCATCAGGGAGGACTCAACGGCTTCTTCGCTACGGCCTCATCCATGACGAGATCGACGGCCTTCAGGAACACCTGCGTGGGCGCGGTGTCGACGCCGGTCATCCACGCGGCGAGGCAGATTGCCGAGACGTTCAGGTAGGTCCTGAGTTGCGCCGGCCCGCCGACGATCTCGGCGGCACGTCGCAGCGTCAGCGCGCGCACGCTCCTGTCCATCCGCGCCAACTTACCACCGCGAGCTTTCAAACACCTGAATGCGCGGGCCCGTGAAGAAAAAAGCGCAGCATCTCGCGCGTCGCGTCGGGTCCGCGTGCATCGGCATACGACGCGGTCGCGTTACCGCCGGACCAAGCGTGCCCGCCGCCATGCACGAGCCAGTGCTCCACGGCGGCCTTCGCGGTCCGATACACCGTGCGCGTGTAGGCGCGCCCGCCTGCCTCGCCGGACTCCGACTTGTGCTGCGCGCCCGCAATGGCGTAATCGCCGTCGTGGTGGCGCACCGTCGTGTCCTTGTCGCCGTGGAACACGATCGTCCGCACCGCGGGCAGGAGCGAGGCGCTGTCGGAGCGCTGGCCGCGCATCGCGGCAATGGCCGAAACCGCATCGCGCGCCGAAGCGTAAGGCAGCCCCGAGTGAATTCCGGCGGCGGCGTAGACATCGGGATAGGTCGCGGCCATGATCGCGGCCATGGCGCCGCCTGCGGAAAGCCCCGCGATGTAGACGCGGCGCGGGTCCACGTTGTGTCGCGCGATAACCTGCTTCGTGATGCCGGCGATGAGCGAAGGCTCGCCGCCGTCGCGGCGCTGGTCGCGCGGCCGAAACCAGTTCCAGCAGCGCGAGTAGTTCGCGGTCCAGGCCTGCGCCGGGTAAGCGACGAGAAACTGCAGCTCGTCGGCGAGCTCGTTCATGCGCGTGCCGGCGGCGAACTCGTCCGGCGTCTGCTTGCAGCCGTGCAGCATCACGACCAGCGGCAGCGCCTGACCGCTGAACCCGGCAGGAAGGTAGACCTTGTAGGCGCGCGAACCGGCCGCATTGGCGTAGGAGCGTTTGATGAACCGGCCGGGCGCGTTGTTTCCGCGCCAGACACGCCACGCGCGTCCGAGGGCCGAGCCGATTTTTTTGAGCATGCGTTTTCTCGATTTTTCTAACCCACTATCCCACCCGATTTACCGCTACGCAACAATGTATTTTTTATCGGATCGGCGGTATTTCGAAAAAGCAAGTCGCGCCGTCGCGCGTCGCGCATCGCCGACGGCAACACAAGGTGTTTCGCCTTGTTGCCCGCCGCTAGTCTAGAACGCTGAACGGCGGTGCAACATGAGACAATCAGCACATCCGTGGCGCGCCAGGCACCGAACGTCTACCGTCGCACCCTCGCCAGGGCGATCGAGATCGCGGGCGGGGAAGAGCCTCTCGCGCGTTTTCTCGCCTGCACGCCTCCCGAAATCGCGAAATGGACCACGGGCGAGTCCAACCCGCCGATGCCGTTTTTTCTGGCGATGGTCGACATCGCCGCGGCCAACGCCCTGACCGCGACCGCGCTCGAGAATCTGCCTGCGGCGCGCGCGCGCAGAAGCACCTGGATTCCCGCGCCGGATTCGCGCTGAGGGTTTCTTGATTCAGATCAAGCCGCAGGCCGGTCCCTGTGGCAGCATGGGCTTGTCCACCTCCCCCTATCCCGTTTAACGGGTGGACCCTCCGAAAGCGCGGCCACAAGCTGCGCTTTCTTTTTTGGTGCCGCCAAAAAGGCACAATAGTGCCGCCATGAGCAGCCGCCGCACTCCGCTCGAAGCGCTGGTCGACAACCTGAACGTCGATGCCATGGCGGAAATCCCCTCGCCGCAGGAGGTGCGGGAGCGCCTGCCGCTCAGCGAGGCTGCGGCGCAAACCGTGCTCGCGGGGCGCAATGCCGTGCGCGCGATCCTCGAGCGCAAGGACTCCCGGCTTTTCGTCGTCGTCGGACCGTGCTCGGTGCACGATCCCGCCGCGGCGCTCGACTACGCGGCGCGGCTGCGCCGCCTCGCCGACGAGGTGGGCGACACTCTGGTGCTGGTAATGCGCGTGTATTTCGAGAAGCCGCGCACCTCGGTGGGCTGGAAGGGCTTCATCAACGACCCCGCGATGGACGACTCGTTCCGCATCGACGAGGGCCTGCTGCGGGCGCGCGAGCTCCTCATGCAGCTCGGCGAGCTCGGCCTGCCGACCGGCTCCGAGGCGCTCGACCCCATCTGCCCGCAGTACCTCGCCGAGCTGATCACCTGGTACGCGATCGGCGCCCGCACCACCGAGTCGCAGACTCACCGCGAGATGGCGAGCGGCCTGTCCGCACCCGTCGGCTTCAAGAACGGCACCGACGGCGGGCTCGAGGTCGCGGTCAACGCCATCCGCTCAGCCGCGCAGCCGCACGGCTTCCTCGGCGTCAACCAGGCGGGCAGGACGAGCATCATCCGCTCGCGCGGCAACGCCTACGGCCACCTCGTGCTGCGCGGCGGTGGCGGCAGGCCGAACTACGACACCGTGAGCGTGCGGCTCGCCGAGCAGGCGCTCGCCAGGGCGAAGCTCGCTTCCAACATCGTGGTCGACTGCTCGCACGCCAACTCGAACAAGGACTATTCGCTCCAGCCGCTCGTATTCAACGACTGCGTGCACCAGATCGTCGAGGGAAACCGATCGATCGTCGGCTTCATGCTGGAATCGAACCTCGAGGCCGGGTCGCAGCCGATTCCGGAAGATCGTTCGAAGCTTCGCTACGGCGTTTCCGTCACCGATCCCTGCATCGACTGGCGCACCACGGAAGATCTCCTGCGCCGCGCGCGCAACACTCTGCACACGGTGATCGGCGCGCGCTGACGCGATGTCTACGGTTTCTTGATCTTCTCTATGATTTCCCGCGCCAACCGCGCACGCTCTTCGCTGCGGCGCTGATACACGATGCGCCCGAGCTTGCCGAGATCCGAGTCGATCTGGCCCACGGGGAGCTCGCCGCCGACGGCATCGATCCAGTATTCGCCGACCTGGTAGCGCACGGCGTCCGGATGGTGGACGGTAGGCGGAAAGTCGGGTTCGTCCTCGTAGATCACTCGGATGATGGCCATGTGGGGGACTTTTATCCCGGAATCCGGTTTGCGTCCATAGCCCGAATTCTTCATGCCAAAATCACCGGGTACGAAACCTGCTCTTTTGCCTGCCAATGCAACTAGGGCCTGCCAATGCAACTAGGTGACCAACGCGCAAGCAGCAACGTCGAAGATCGGCGCGGCATGGGCGGCATGATCGGCGGCGGCCTGGGCGTCGGCGGAATCGTCATCGCACTGGTGGCCTACTTCCTTGGCGTCGATCCCGCGGTGGTTTCGAACGTCGCGGAGCAGGTGGCGAGCGAGCGTGCCGGTTCGTCCCAGGAGGCGCCGCGCGGCGTGCCCAAGGACGAATTGGGGCAGTTCGTGTCGAAGGTGCTCGGCAGCACCGAGGATGTGTGGGGCACGCTGTTCGGGCGCTCGAACATGCGCTATCGAGCGCCCACGCTCGTCCTGTACGAGGGACAGGTGCGCTCGGCGTGCGGCATGGGGCAGGCGGCCATGGGGCCGTTCTATTGCCCGGGCGACGAGAAGCTCTACCTCGACCTGACGTTCTTCCGGGATCTGCAGCGGCGCTTCGGCGCTCCGGGCGACTTCGCGCAGGCCTACGTGATCGCGCACGAGGTCGGCCACCACGTGCAGAAGCAGACCGGCGCATTCCAGAAGATGGAAGCGGCGCGCTCGCGCCCGCAGTCCGAGCAGAACCGCATCTCGGTGCGCATGGAACTGCAGGCCGACTGCTATGCCGGCGTCTGGGGGCATCATGCCGGAACGATGAATCAGCTCGATGCAGGCGACATCGCCGAGGCGCTCAACGCTGCGACCGCGATCGGCGACGACCGCCTGCAGAAGCAGGCCCAGGGCCGGGTGGTGCCCGAGGCATTCACGCACGGCTCATCCGCTCAGCGCGTGCGCTGGTTCAAGCGCGGCCTGGATTCCGGCCGGCCCCAGGACTGCGATACCTTCGCAGCCGCTTCGCTTTAGGTTTTTCCCAGGCGACGATGAACTTCCGGCCCCTCGGCCGCTCCGGCCTTCGCATCGCGCCGCTCGTCTTGGGCGGCAACGTCTTCGGCTGGACCGTCGACGAGCCCACCGCCTTCCGGCTCCTCGACCGCTTCGCCGACTCCGGGCTCAACGCCATCGACACCGCGGACGTGTACTCGCGCTGGGTGCAGGGCAACAAGGGCGGCGAATCGGAAACCATCATCGGCAACTGGCTGAAGCGCTCGCCCGAGCGCCGCGACCGGATCGTGCTCATCACCAAGGTGGGCGCGGCGCCCGGCCCCGACGGCAAGGGCCTCTCGGCGAAGAGCATCGCCGCCGGCGTCGAAGCGTCGCTCAGGCGCCTGCGCACCGACCGCATCGACCTCTATCTCAGCCACCGTCCGGACGCGGCAACGCCGATCGAGGAGACGCTCGGCGCCTACGACGCGCTCATCCGCGCGGGGAAGGTGAGGGCGGTCGGCGGGTCGAACTCCACCGCGGCGGGGCTGCGCGAGGCGCTCGATACCGCGGCCGCCAAAAAGCTGCCGCGCTACGAAGTCGAGCAGCCCGAGTACAACCTCTGCGAGCGCGGCAGCTTCGAGGGGCCGTTACGCGAGCTGTGCATCGAGCGAGGCGTCGGCGTCATCGTCTACTACAGCCTCGCTTCTGGCTTTCTTTCCGGCAAGTACCGCTCGAAGGCCGACCTGAAGGGCAGCGCCCGCGCTGGCGGCGTCGAGAAGTATCTCAACGACCGCGGGTTTCGCATTCTCAAGGCGCTCGATGCGGTGGCGCAGGCGCACGGCGCAAAGCCGGCCGAGGTCGCGCTCGCCTGGCTCATCGCGCGCGACGGCGTCACCGCTCCGATCGCGAGCGCCACGAATGCGGATCAGGTCGACAGCCTCGTGCGCGCGGCGCAGCTCGAGCTCTCGGCGCAGGAGATCGCGGCGCTGACCGCTGCGTCGGGCTGAAGCAGGCCTAGCGCAGCCAGCCTTTCTGCCGCAGGAAGGCCTCGATCTGCTTGACGCTGGCGCCGACTGCGAGCGCGGCCAGCTTGATGTCCTCGCTCCTCACGCGCCACTTCATCGCCCAGTAGAACAGCTCCTGGTCGTTCGCCCAGTCGATGCGAGTGGGCCGCTTGCCTATTTCCGTCGCGAACTCGTGCGGCATCGCTTCTTCCCTAGGTGGTGAGCTTGGGGAAGCGATCATAGCGATGACCCCGACGCGAGCTTGCCCGTATTGCACAACTTTGCACCGACCCCAGTGGGGGTCTAGAACGAATCCCGGGCCCTAATCAGCGGTGCTCGGCGGCGGGCTGCATTCCGCCTTCGATCATCGCGGCGCGTGCCGCTTCCGAGCGAAGCAGGTTCATAAGCGCCTTAGCACTCTCGGGATTGGTTGCACCGGTGGCGACTCCGGCGGAGAAGTGGGTCAGCCTCTGCAGCGGCGGCGGCAGCGGTCCGACGATGTCGATGCCGGGGATGGGTGCGAGCTCGCAAAGTTGCTGCACGCCGATTTCCGCCGCGCCCGCGGCGACCACGAGCCCGACCGGGCCTTTCTCCACCACGATGCGCTTCTTCAGCTTGCCGGCGAGGCCGAGGCGCTCGAGCAGCTCGGAAAAGTAGAGCCCGCTCGCGCCGACTTTCGAATGCGCAACCGAACTTGCCGAGAGCAGCGCGCGTACCAGCGCTTCGGTGGAGCCGATGTTGGGCTTGGGCGCGCCGGCGCGCACCGCGAGCCCGACGCCCGAGCTGCCCAGGGCGCGAACCTGCGTCACTTCGCCCTTTCTGCGCAGGTCCTCCAGCGCATCGGAGGTCAGGATCAGGAGGTCGGCGCGAGCGCCTTGTGCCAGGCGCTCGAGGATCGCCTGCGTCGCATCGAAGCGCAGCTCGAGCCGGCCGACGGCCTTCTCGAATGCAGACTGCGACTTCTCGAGCACGCCCTTGAGCGCGAGCGAGCTCAGGACGACGCTCGCGGGTTGCGCCCCGGCCATGCGGCTATTCGGCCTTGATTCCGGCGGCCTTGGCGATCTTGCTGAACTTGGCGATTTCGCTCTTAATGTGCGCCGCGAACTGCTCGGGCGTGCCGGGCTTCGCCTCGAGGCCCTGGTTCGCGAACGCGGCCTGGACGTCGGAGCGGCCGAGGACCTTGACGGTCTCCGCGTTCAACCGAGCGACGATCGGAGGGGGCGTGCCCGCGGGCGCGAGGAGTCCGAACCACGACAGGATCTCGAACCCAGGCAGGCCGGCCTCCGCCATCGTCGGCACGTCGGGCAGCGACGCCGCGCGCTTCTCGGAGGTGACGGCGAGCGGCCTCACCTTCGAGTTCTTGATCTGCGATCCGATGTCGGCGACGTTGGCGAACATGAACGAAACCTCTCCGCCGAGTAGCCCCGCGACCGCGGGCGGCGAGCCCTTGTACGGCACATGCTGGACGTCGATGCCCGACATCGACTTGAGCAGCTCGCCGCAGAACTGGTGCGTGCTGCCGTTTCCCGCCGAGGCGTAGTTCATCTTGCCCGGGCGCGATTTCGCGAGCGCGGTCAGGTCCCGGACGCTTTTCACCGGCAGCGACGGGTCGACCACCAGCACGTAGGGCACGGAGGCGACGAAGGCGATCGGCGCGAAATCGTTGACCGCGTCGTAGGGCAGCTTCGGGTACACCGCCGGATTCGAGCCGTGGGTGGAATTGTTCGCCATGAAGAGCGTGTAGCCGTCCGGCGCCGAGCGCGCCGCCGCTTCGGTGCCGACCACGCCGCCGGCGCCGGGCCGGGCTTCGATGACGATCGGCTGGCCGAGTCCTTCCGAGAGCCGGTTGCCGACCACGCGGCTGATGACGTCGGTCGCGCTGCCCGGGGCCTGCGCGATCAGGATACGGATCGGCTTGGTCGGATAGTTCTGCGCGATGGCGGGAGCGGCCGCCAGACCCACCGCGAGACCCAGCGCGGCAGGCAATGCGATGCGCGCGAACGCAACGATTCCAACTCTGAACTTTGCATTCATCTTGGATTCTCACGGATAAGGCAGAATGCGATCCTACCTCGCCATGATGCGCTCGTTTACGTGGTTCGCTGTGGTCCTCGCGGCAGCAT
>DASYPG010000515.1:0-2388 GCA_036006885.1 Burkholderiales bacterium
CACGCGAAAACCGCGGTCATCGACGGGGTGTGGTCGAGCGTGGGATCGACCAACCTCGACTGGAGGAGCTTCGTGCACAACTACGAAGCCGACCTGATCGTGCACGACGCCGGCTTTGCCCGCGAGCTCGAGCGCCGCTTCGAGCTCGACGTCGCCGCTTCGGTTTCGATCGACCGCGACGCGTGGGTGCACCGCCCGGCCGGCGAGCGCTTCAAGGAGTGGCTCGCGCGGCAGTGGGAATACATGCTGTAGGCGTGGCGCTCGGCGCGAAACTTGCGACAGTCGGCCCATTCCTCAAGGAGATTCCATGAGCACAGCGACTGCAAAGGCCGTGCAGGCCCTCCATTTCGAACTGCCTCCGCTTCCGTACCCCGAGGACGCGCTCGCGCCGGTGATCTCGGCCGAGACGCTCTCGCTTCACCACAACAAGCATCAGCGCAAGTACGTCGACACCATGAACCAGCTCCTGCAGAAGGAGGCGGTGCGGGGCGCGACGCTCGAGGACGTGGTGCGCGCAGCCAAGGGCAAGCTCTTCAACAACGCGGCGCAGGCCTGGAACCACGAGTTCTACTGGAATTCGCTCTCGCCCAAGAAGCTGCGGCCTTCGGCCGCGCTCGCGAGGCGCATCGACTCGGACTTCGGCAGCCACGAGCGCTTTACCGATCAGCTCGCCAAGGCGGCGGCCGACCAGTTCGGCAGCGGCTGGGCCTGGTTGATCGAGGACGCCGGCAAGCTCGCGATCGTCACCACCTCCAATGCCGACACGCCCATGGCGCACGGCAAGCGCTGCCTGCTGGCGATCGATGTCTGGGAGCACGCCTACTACGTGGACTACCACAACCAGCGCGAGCGCTACCTCTCCGGCGTAATCGGCGAGCGCCTCAACTGGGACTTCGCAGAGCGCAACCTGGGTCTCTAAGGAGACTCGCGAGCAGATCGCCCGGGTTTTCGTAGACAGCGACGGCGGGCTGCAGGTCGCGATCGGTCCACCCGCCGCAGCGCAGTCCCACGAAGGCGAGTCCTGCGCGCCGTGCGGCCGCGGCATCGTAGGGCGTGTCGCCCACCATGACGCAGCGCTCAGCGGCCAGGCCGAGCTTGTGGAGCGCGGCGAGCACGATATCCGGGTCGGGCTTGGACCGTGCGGCGTCGTCGGCGTCGGCGACCTCGGCGAAGTAGCCCTTGGCATGCGTCAGGTCGAGCAGCGCGTCGAGCTCGTCGCTCGCGGCTGAGGTCGCGACCGCCAGCTTGCAGTCCATCGTCCTGAGCGTTTGCAGGAGCAAGTCCACGGCGGGAAAGGCGCGTACCTTCGGCAGGTAGCGCGCCATGAAGATCGCCTTCTTCCGCTCGGCAATCGCTTCGACGTAGCGGCCGATGAGCCGCGGGATGAGCTTGTCCGAGCCTTCGCCGATCAGCCGGCGCACTTCCTCGAAGTTGACGCGGAAGCCGAATTCGCCAAAGGCCTCGACGAACGCGGCGGCGTGGGCGTCGTTGCTGTCGACGAGGGTCCCGTCGACGTCGAATATCACACCCCCGAACTTCAAAACCTAAGGCGTCATCAACGGCGCGCGGGGGTCGAAGTCCTTCCAGCCGTTGCGCCAGGTGCCGTCGGCGCGGCCGACATCTCGCGCGCGGAACTCGCGCAGGATCCTGAGCGCGGCGCTGTCGGTTCCGGGACGGTCTGCCTTGACTGCCACCATGCGCCCACCCCTAGGCTCCGCCGGATGCTCGACCGAGGCCTCGCCCGGACGAGCACCGCGCACTTTGCGCATGGCGCCGAGGAACGAGCCAAGGTACGCGCCGATGCCGGCGGCGAAGAGCACGGCCACCCCGCCATAGCGGCTGTCGATGGCGAGTCCGACCAGCGTGCCGAGCAGGGCGCCGGCGAGCGCGCCGGCGACGGCGCCGAAGCCGGCGAAGCGCGAGCCGGCGCTCGCGCGAGGCGCATCGCCGCCGTACGGCGCCATCGCGTTCTGGCCCGGCGGCGGGACGTAGAACGAGTCGATCTCGTCGCGCGCGAAGCCCTCGCGGCGCAGCGCTTCGATCGCGGCGTCGGCGTCGAGCGTGGCGTCGAACCTTCCGGCGACGATCTTCGACATCGCTCTACCTCCTGAGGTCCGCGCGGCGCACGTCGACGCTCGGCAGCCGCATCAGCGCGCGGTACTTGGTGATGGTGCGGCGCGCGACGCGCAGCCCCTGCTGCGCGAGCACGCGCGCGAGCTCCGCATCCGAGAGCGGCGCGCGCGGGTCCTCCGCGGCGATGAGCTCTTTCATCACCGCGCGCACCGCGGTCGCCGAGGCGGCGCCGCCGCTCTCGGTCGCGAGGCGCCGCGAGAAGAAGTGCTTGAACTCGAACAGGCCGCGCGGGGTGGCCATGTACTTGCTGTTGGT
>DASYPG010000516.1:0-6760 GCA_036006885.1 Burkholderiales bacterium
AACGTAATGCCGAGAAGCTTCGCCGCCGCCGTGCGGTTGAAGCGCGTCTTTTCCAGCGCCTCGTTGATCGCCGCGCGCTCGACGCGGTCGAGATAGTCCTGCAGCGGCCATTTGTCGCCCGCGGTGACGGCGAACTCGGGATCGTCGGCCACCGGAGTCAGGTGCAGGTCGTCGGCGGTGATCTGCTGCGGATCGGCCGCGAGCGAGAGGCCGCGCTCGAGGATGTTCTCGAGCTCGCGCACGTTGCCTGGAAAGTCGTACCCGACGAGGGCCTGCAGCGCCGAGTCGTCCAGGCGCGCCGCCGGCACCTCGTTCTGGCGCGCGAGGCGCTCCAGAGTGCTCGCCGCGATGCCCTGGATGTCGTCGCGGCATTCGCGCAGCGGCGGCATCCTGAGCTCGATTACGTTCAGGCGGTAGAACAGATCCTGGCGGAAGCGGCCGCCGGCGACCAGCGCCGCGAGGTTCTGGTGGGTGGCGCTGATGATGCGCACGTCGAGCGGTTCCTCCTGCGTTTCGCCCACCTTGCGCACGCGCTTCTCCTGGATCGCGCGCAGCAGCTTCACCTGCATGACGAGCGGCAGCTCGGCGACCTCGTCGAGGAACAGCGTCCCGCCGTTGGCCGCCTGGAAGAAGCCGTCGCGGTCCTCGCCCGCCCCGGTGAAGGCGCCTTTCTTGTAGCCGAAGAACTCGCTCTCCATCAGGTTCTCGGGGATGGCGCCGCAGTTCACCGGCACGAAGGGCTTGTCGCGGCGCGCGCCGTTCTCGTGGATGAGGCGCGCGGCGAGCTCCTTGCCGCTGCCCGACTCGCCCGAGATGTAGACCGGGGCCTGAGTGCGCGCGAGCTTGGCGATCAGAGTCCTCACCTGCTCGAGCGGCGCGCTTTGGCCGAGCAGCTGCTGGTCCTTGGCCGGCGCCTGCCCCGGCAGCGACAGCGCGGAGCGCACCAGCGCGCGCAGCTGCTCGAGCCCCACGGGCTTCGACACATAGTCGAAGGCCCCGGCCTTGAGCGCGGCGACCGCGTTCTCGGCGCTGCCGAAGGCGGTGATCACCGCCACCGGCAGGTCCGAGCGCAGGCTCGAAATGTGGCGCACCAGCTCGAGCCCCTCGCCGTCGGGCAGCCGCATGTCGGTGAGGCAGAGCTGGAAGCGTCCATCCTTCAGCCGCTCCTTCGCTTCGGCGATGGTCGGCACGCTCGTCACCCCGAGCCCCATCTTGAGCAGCGTCAGCTCGAGCAGCTCGCGGATGTCGGGCTCGTCGTCGACCACCAGCACCTGGTGATCGCGCGGCTTCTGGCGTCGCTCGACCCGCGTCATGGCTTGGCGGGGCTGCGCGCCACCACGCGGAAGTGCGCCCCGGAGGCCTCGCGCACGTACTCGAGCACGGCGCGGTTGGCGGCGCACAGCTCGCGCGCCAGGTACAGCCCCAGTCCGGTGCCCTTGCTGTCGGTGGTGAAGAAGGGCTCGAACAGCTGGCCGAGGCTCGACGGCGGCACGCCGGGGCCGTTGTCGATGACGCTCAGCTCGACGCGGTCGCCTGCGGTGCGCGCCGACAGGCGGATCGCCGCCGGCTCGGCGCGCGAATGGCGCACCGCGTTGCTGAGCAGGTTCCAGACCACCTGGTGCAGGTGGCCCGGGTCGAACTCGATCGCCGCCTCGGGCGCCACCTCGACCAGAAAGCGCTCCTGCGGCACCGACTCGTTGGCGACGAATTCCTCGATGAACGGCGTCAGCCAGCGCCCCAGGCGGATGCGCTCCGCGGACTGGCGGTCGCGGCGCGAGAGCTGCAGCACCTCGGCGACCAGGCGCTCCAGCCGCTGGGTGTTGTCGTGGATGATGCGCGTGAGGCGCACGCGCTGCGCGTCACGCCGCTCCTCGCTCAGCAGCTCCGCGGCATGGCTTATGGCGGCGAGCGGATTGCGGATCTCGTGGGCGATGTTGGCGGTGAGGCGGCCGAGCGCGGCGAGCTTGAGCTGCTGCGCCTCCTCGCGCGAGCGCGTGGTGTCCTCGAGGAACAGCACCCGGAACACCTCTTCGGTTCCGGTGTCGAGCAGGCGCACGCCCAGGCTGCGGCCGCGCACGTCGAGGTCGGTGGCGGCGCCGAAGCCAGGCAGCAGCTCGGCGATCAGCCGGCCGAGCAGCCGCGGCTCGCCGAGCAGGCGCAGCGCCTGCGGGTTGTGCTGCACCACGCGGGCGTCGCGGTCGAGCACCACGACGCCGTCGTGCATGTCCTCGATTACCAGCTGGTTGACCCGCGTCTGGGTCTCGAGGCTGCGGCCGCGCTGGCTCGCGAGGGCCTCGTTCGCCGCGACCCGCTGCGCGAGCCAGCCCGTGACGCCCGCGGTGGCGAAGCAGCCGATCGCGAGCAGGCCCGGCTGCAGGAAGTTGCCGCTCGCGCTGTCGTGGGCGAGGGTCCAGTAGCCCTGCTCGAGCAGCAGCGCGATCGCCGCGAGCGCCGCGTAGAGATACGACAGCCGGCGCGGCGCCACGATCGCCGCGGCCGTGACCGACACCAGCAGCATCACGCCCAGGCCGCTGCGGATGCCGCCGCTCGCGTACATCATCAGCGTGATCGCCACGATGTCGAGCGCGACCTGGAGCGAAAGCTGCACGTTGAAGCGCTCGTGCACGCTGCGCAGCACCGTCTGGAAGGCGATCGCAGCCGCGAGGTAGGCGAGCGCGGTGTAGCGGAATACCTCGAGCGCATGCGAGCCGATGCTGAGCGTATCGCCGTAGATCAGCGTGACCGCGAAGAACAGCGACGCCAGCGCGATCCGGTACAGGTTGAAGTAGCTGAGCGAAGTCCAGTACGCGCGCGGCGTGCGGGCCTCGGCCTCGAGGAACAGCTCCGGATAGCGGACCTGCACGTCCATCAGCGCTTGCCGAGCCGGGCGTGCTCGTCGCTGCAGTAGAGCAGCCCGCCGGCCTCGCGCGCCTCGGAGCGCGGCAGGTGCACGCCGCAATGCGCGCAGCTCACCAGCTGTCCCGCGGCCTCGGCGCGCTTGCGCAGGCCGGCCTGCTCGGCCGGACCGCGCAGCGCCCTGCGCACCAGCCAGACCGCGACCACCACGAGCAGCACGAGCACGATGAGGCGACCCATCGCGCGATTATCTACCTGGATGCAGATTCGGGCGGGAATGGTCGGGGTGACTGGATTTGAACCAGCGACACCTGCGTCCCGAACGCAGTACTCTACCAGGCTGAGCTACACCCCGAATCGGAGAAAATAGTTGCTGAAACTGAGTTCCTGAAACTGAGCCCCTGAACCTGGTTTCCGCGGCTAGCTGCGCCGAGTCACCGAGAAGGACGCCAATTCTAGCAAAGATTCCCTGTATTCCGAGGCCGGCAGGGGGCCGAGCGCGAGCCGCGCCGCGTCCGCCTCGCGCCGCGCGACGGCGCGCGCATAGTCGAGCGCGCCGCTTGCCCGGATCGCCTCGAGCACCGCGCCGAAGTCTTCGCGCCCCCCGGCGCTGATGGCGTTCCTCACCACCGCGGCGTGCTCGGCGCTGCCGCAGCGCATGGCGTAGATGAGCGGCAGCGTCGGTTTGCCTTCGGCGAGGTCGTCGCCGAGGCTCTTGCCGATGGTCGCCTCGTCGCCCGAGTAGTCGAGCACGTCGTCGATCAGCTGGAACGCGGTCCCGACGTGCACCCCGTAGTCGGCGAGCCCCGCTTCCACCGCCGGCGCCGAGCGCGCGAGCACGCCGCCCAGGCGCGCCGCCGCCTCGAACAGCTTCGCGGTCTTGCGCCGGATGATCTCGAGGTAGCGCGCCTCGTCCACCTCCGGGTCGTGGCTGCCCATGAGCTGCAGCACCTCGCCGCCGGCGATGGTGTTGGTGGCCTCGGCGAGCACCTGCATCACACGCATGTCGTCGAACTCGACCATCATCTGGAAGGCGCGCGAGTACAGGAAGTCGCCGACCAGCACGGCCGCGGCGTTGCCGAACGCGGCATTCGCGGTGCTGCGGCCGCGGCGCAGGTGCGACTCGTCCACCACGTCGTCGTGCAGCAGCGTGGCGGTGTGGATGAACTCCACCACCGCCGCGAGCTGCAGGCGCGCCTCGCCGGCGTAGCCGAGCGCGCGGCAGGCAAGCAGGAGCAGTGCCGGCCGCAGCCGCTTGCCGCCGGAGGCGACGATGTAGCGCGCCACTTCGCGCACCAGCGCCACGTCCGAGTCCAGGCGGGCGCCGATCAGCGCGTCGACCCGCGCCAGATCCTCGGCGACCGGGGCCAGCATTGTCACGAAGCTCATGATTCGCTTATAATTCCAAGTCTTTGCACGCGCAACCCGTTTTACCTAAATTCGGATTCTTCCCCATGTACGCAGTCATCAAGAGCGGCGGCAAACAATACCGGGTCAAAGCCGGGGAGCAGGTCCGGGTCGAGGCGCTCGCCGCCGAGGTCGGCAGCACCGTCTCGCTCGAAGAAGTGCTTCTCGTGGGCACCGGCGACGGCGTGAAGGTCGGCGCGCCGCTCGTCTCCGGCGCCATGGTCAAGGCCACGGTGGTGTCCCACGGCCGTGGCGACAAGCTGCGCATCTTCAAGCTGCGCCGGCGCAAGCACTATCAGAGGACGCAGGGCCACCGGCAGGGTTACACGGAACTGCGCATCGACGACATCGTCCAGGGATAAAGGTTAAGAGTCATGGCACACAAGAAAGCAGGCGGCAGCTCGAGGAACGGCCGCGATTCCCAGTCGAAGCGCCTGGGCGTCAAGGTGTACGGCGGCGAGCGGGTCAACGCTGGCCAGATCCTGGTGCGCCAGCGCGGGACCGTGGTGCACCCCGGCCATAACGTCGGCATCGGCCGCGACCACACGCTTTTCGCGCGCGTGGGCGGCCAGGTGCAGTACGCAATCAAGGGCGCGAACAACAAGAAGACCGTGAGCATCCTTCCGCAGAGCGCCAGCGCTCCGCAAACCTAGCCGGTCCCACTTACCGACGGAAAGCCCTACGCAGCCGGTAGGGCTTTTTCATTTGTAGACCATGAAGTTCATCGACGAAGCGAAGATCGAGCTGCACGCCGGCAAGGGCGGCGACGGCGCGGCGCATTTCCGGCGCGAAAGGTCCATCCCGCGCGGCGGGCCCGACGGCGGCGACGGCGGGCGCGGCGGCAGCGTATGGGCGCGCGCCGACCGCAACGTCAACACGCTGATCGACTACCGCTTCGCGCGCATCCACCGCGCCGAGAACGGCGCGCGGGGCCTGGGCAAGGACCGCTACGGCGCGGCCGGGCGCGACATCGAGCTGCGCATGCCGGTCGGCACCGTCATCCGCGACGAGGAAACCGGCGACCTGGTGGCCGACCTCGCCAACGACGGCGAGCGCGCGCTGCTCGCGCGCGGCGGCGCGGGCGGCCGCGGCAACATCCACTTCAAGTCGAGCGTCAACCGCGCCCCGCGCCAGTTCACCCGCGGCGAGCCCGGCGAGGTGCGCAAGCTCGCCCTCGAGCTGCGGGTGCTCGCCGACGTTGGGCTTCTCGGCCTGCCCAACGCCGGCAAATCCACCTTCGTGCGCGCGGTGTCCAGCGCGCGGCCGAAAGTCGCGGACTACCCGTTCACCACGCTCAACCCGTCGCTCGGAGTGGTGCGCGTCGGCGAGGCGAGCTTCGCCATCGCCGACATCCCGGGGCTCATCGAAGGTGCCTCGGAAGGCGCCGGCCTCGGCCACCAGTTCCTGCGCCATCTCGCGCGCACCAGGCTGCTGCTGCATATCGTCGACCTGACCGGGGAGGACCCGGCCCATGACGCGCGGGTGATCGCGGCCGAGCTCAAGAAATACGAGGACACGCTGTACAGGAAGCCACGCTGGCTGGTTTTCAACAAGGCCGATGCAGCCGACGACGCCGACGCGCGCATCAAGAAGATCCTGGGCCAATTGCGCTGGAAGCGGCCGTGGTTCAAAGTCTCGGCTATCAGCGGCGAAGGCAGCTCCGCCGTGATGAAGGCAATCGCGCGCGAGCTCGCGAAAAAATGATTTCCGAGGCAAAGACGCTGGTGGTGAAAGTAGGCTCCTCGCTCGTGACGAACGAGGGCCGCGGCCTGGATGAGGCCGCCATCGCGCGCCTCGCGGCGCAGGTGGCCGAGCTTCGCAAGCTGGGAAAGCGGATCATCCTGGTGTCGAGCGGGGCGATCGCCGAGGGCATGCAGCGCCTGGGGTGGACGCGCCGGCCGCATGCGATGCACCAGCTCCAGGCGGCCGCGGCCGTCGGCCAGATGGGGCTCGCGCAGTGCTACGAAACCTCGTTCCGGCGGCACGGGCTGCACAGCGCGCAGGTGCTGCTCACGCACGCGGACATGGCCGACCGCCAGCGCTACCTCAACGCGCGCTCGACGCTGCGCACGCTCCTCGACATGGGCGTGGTCCCGGTGATCAACGAGAACGACACCGTGGTGACCGACGAGATCAAGCTCGGCGACAACGACACGCTGGGCGCGCTGGTGACTAACCTCATGGAGGCCGACGCGCTGGTCATCCTCACCGACCAGGCGGGGCTGTACGAGGCCGATCCGCGCCGCGATCCGCAGGCCAAGCTGATTTCGCAGGCCGACGCCTCGGACCCGAGGCTGGAGGCGATCGCCGGCGGAACCGGCAGCGCGCTCGCCAAGGGCGGCATGCTTACGAAGGTGCTGGCGGCGCGGCGCGCGGCGAGAAGCGGGGCGCACACGGTTATCGCCTCGGGGCGGGAGCCCGACGTGCTGGTGCGGCTCGCCAAGGGCGAGCCGATCGGCACGCGTCTTTCCGCCGCCACCGTGCCGCTCGCGGCGCG
>DASYPG010000517.1:0-11086 GCA_036006885.1 Burkholderiales bacterium
GAAGGAGCCCGGGAAACGGCGTCCTTCGGCGCGGACCAGGTTGATGTTCGCCTCGCCGTCGATCTGCGCACCGCCGAGGAAGAAGACATCGATGCGCCCCTGCCCGGCGAGGTCGAAAAGCTCGCGCGAGCCCTCGGTGAAGGGATTGCCTTTCCTCTTATGAAGGAACGAAAGTCTTAATTCGGGTCGCTTCTGCTTGAGAAGGAGCGCGCCCGCGGCGGGAATGGGCGAGGCGGCGCCGACGGCGACGTGGCGCGCCTCGTTTCCCAAACCTGCGATCAGGCGGGCGACGACGCCGGCAAGGAGCTCTTCTTTGGCGTGCAAACGAATTCGTCCAGGTAGCGCTGGAAGCCCTCGCGCGTCTTCGCCGCCTTGGCGTAGCGCATGAGGTGGGCGTCGTCGATGTCGTAGAGCTCGGGCACGCCGAGGGGCCAGGCGCCGCGGCGCGCCTGCGCCGTCGCGGTGACGTAGGCCGCGCTCAGCACGCCGGGCGCGAGCAGCTCGTCCTCGAGCATGTCGCCGGGCCTCATTTCCTCGTAGGTGACGAAGCAGCGCCTGGCCGCGTGCGCGATCGTGGCGAGCTCGCGCCGCCGGCCGATCCAGACGTTGCCCGCCTCGTCCGCCCAGCGCGCATGGAACAGCGCGATATCGGGCTGGATTGCAGGAATCAGCAGGATGCGATCCTGGATGGGCGTGAACGGGTTGTGCGAGACCTTCCAGTCGGGTCTCAGCCCGATGAGATCAGAACCGAGCACGCCGCGCAGCGGCATGAAGGGCACGCCCTTCTCGGTCGCCTGGAGCGCGGTGTGGACTGCCGGGCAGGTGGCGTCGCGCACTACGATCTCGCCTTTCTCGGCGGCTTCGGTGAAGCGCGGCGCGAGTCCCGCTTCGCCGAGCGTCACCGCGCTGGTCTCGATCTCGGCGACGCAGCCCGCGCCGATGAGGAGATCCGCGCACAGTCCAAGCTGCGGCACGCCGAGGAGCCGCAGCCCCCTCGCCTTGCGCCGGACGAGCGCGCGCACCACCTCCATCGCGACCAGCGAGTAGTCCGGCGGCAACCCGATTAGCGCGCCGTCCTGGATCTGAGCGGCGAGCTCGTCCGCGCTCAGGCCGTTCCTCCGACCGTAAGGCCGTCGATCTTGAGCGTCGGCTGCCCCACGCCCACCGGCACGCTCTGGCCTTCCTTGCCGCAGGTCCCGATGCCGCTGTCGAGGGCGAGGTCGTTGCCGATCATGCTGACGCGGGTCAGGGCGTCGGGCCCGTTGCCGATCAGCGTCGCGCCCTTCACGGGGTGCGTCACCTTGCCGTCCTCGATGAGGTAGGCCTCGGCCGTGGAGAACACGAACTTGCCGCTGGTGATGTCGACCTGGCCGCCGCCGAAGTTGGTGGCGTACAGGCCCTTCTTCACGCTGGCGATGATCTCGCGGGGGTCATGCGAGCCGGCGAGCATGTACGTGTTGGTCATGCGCGGCAGCGTGAGGTGGGCGAACGATTCGCGCCGGCCGTTGCCGGTGAGCGGCATCTTCATGAGGCGCGCGTTCAGGCTGTCCTGCAGGTAGCCGCGCAGCACGCCGTCCTCGATCAGCACGTTCCTCTGCGTGGGGTTGCCCTCGTCGTCGATGGTGAGCGAGCCGCGCCGTCCGGGCATGGTGCCGTCGTCGACCACCGTCACGCCGGGGGAGGCGACGCGCTGCCCCATCCGCCCGGTGAAGGCCGAGCTGCCCTTGCGGTTGAAATCGCCCTCGAGGCCGTGGCCCACCGCCTCGTGCAGCAGCACGCCAGGCCAGCCCGGCCCGAGCACCACGGTCATGGTGCCCGCGGGCGCCGGACGCGCCTCCAGGTTGACCAGCGCCTGCGACACCGCGTGGCGCGCGTATTCGTCGAGCGCCTCGTCGGTGAAATGCGCGTAGTCGGTGCGGCCGCCGCCGCCGCCCGAGCCGCTCTCGCGCCGGCCGTTCGCCTCCGCGATCACCTGCACCGACAGGCGCACCAGCGGTCGCACGTCCGCGGCGAGCGTGCCGTCTGCGCGCGCGATCAGCACCACTTCGTACTCGCCGCCGAGGCTCGCGATGACCTGCGTGATGCGCGGGTCGAGCGCACGGCACTTGCGCTCGAGCTTCTCGAGCAGCGCCACCTTCTGCGACGATTCGAGCGAGGCCACGGGGTCGATCGAGCGGTACAGAGGAACCGGCGCCTTGCTCCGGTTCGCCTTCACCCGGTGGGATTTCCCGGAAGCGGCGATGGCGCGAGTCGCCTTCGCCGCGTCCTGCAGCGCGACGAAGCTGATCTCGTCGGAGTAGGCGAAGGCGGTCTTCTCGCCCGAGATCGCGCGCACGCCAACGCCCTGCTCGATGTTGAAGCTGCCCGACTTGACGATGCCTTCCTCGAGGCTCCAGCCCTCGTAGCGCGAGTACTGGAAGTAGAGGTCCGCATAGTCGACCTTGTGCGCCGCGAGCGTGCCGAATACGCGCTCGAGCTTGGCGGTTTCGAGGTCGTGGGGCGAGAGCAGGGTCGTTTTCGCGGTATCGAGATTCAACTCAGTCTCCTGTTGACGAGGGCGGGCAGCGCGGTGCGAACTTCGCGCAGCCTGCCGCTGTCGATGTCGGCGAGCACCACGCCCTCGCCCTCGGGACGCTCGGCGAGCACCTCGCCCCAGGGATCCACGATCATCGTGTGGCCGTAGGTGCGGCGGCCGCTCTCGTGCAGGCCGCCCTGCGCCGGAGCGATGACATAGGCCTGGTTCTCGACGGCGCGCGCGCGCAGCAGGATTTCCCAGTGCGCGCGTCCGGTGGGCACGGTGAAGGCCGAGGGCACGAACATGAGGTCGAACTCGCCGAGCGATCGGTACAGCTCGGGAAAGCGCACATCGTAGCAAATGGAAAGCGCAAGCCGCCCGAACGGGCTCGACACCGCGAGCGGCGCGGCGCCGGGCTCGAGCGTGCGCGCTTCGTCGTAGCGCTCGTTGCCGGCGCCGTCGAAGCGGAAGAGGTGCATCTTGTCGTAGCGCGCCACGCGCCGGCCGGCGTC
Organism: Burkholderiales bacterium; assembly: GCA_036006885.1. GTDB lineage: Bacteria > Pseudomonadota > Gammaproteobacteria > Burkholderiales > SG8-39 > SCGC-AG-212-J23. Next base: position 3,028 of record DASYPG010000517.1, read on the forward strand.
GTCGTAGAGGAGCGACGCGCTCAGGATGCGGCCCGCGTCCGCGGTCTCGAGCGGCACCGTGCCCGCGAGGAGCCACAGCCCGTGCCGCCGCGCCGTTTCGGCGAGGAAGTCCTGGATCGGCCCGCTGCCGTCGCGCTCACGCGCCTTCACCTTGTCGCCCTCGTGGCGGCCGATGAGGTAGAAGTTCTCCGGCAGGGCGGCAAGGCGCGCCCCCTGCGCCGCGGACTCGGCGATCAGCCGTTCGGCCGCGGCGAGGTTTGCCGCCACCTCGGCGGCCGAAACCATCTGGATCGCGGCGACGCGGGTCTTCACTGGACGCCGCCTTCCTGCGGGGCCAGCTCGCGTGCCTCGATGCCGAGCTTCGCGACCTTGGGGTCGCTCCAGCCGCCGGTCACCGAGTACTCGAACGCGAAGATGTGGCCGAGCGGGTCCTTGAGGATCTTCTGCGCGATCGCCGCCGGGATGGCGAGCAGCGGGTTGACGAGCGCGATCACCGTCGAGGCCGAGTCGCCCAGGCTCGGGACCACGCGCACGCGCACGTTCTGGGTCTCCTGCGCGAGGTTCACCTCGCCGCTCATCTGCACTTGCGCCGAGGTGCCGCGCATCCGGAAATCCTTCACCGCCATGACGCCGGCCTGGACCTCCGCCGCGGCGAAGATGTCGTCGAAGCTGAAGCCCTTCGAGAACACGTCGCGGAAGTCGAGCGTGATGCGCCGCGGCAGCGACTGCAGGCTCATGAGCGAGATCAGCTTGCCGATGCCGGGCTCGATCTCGAGGAACTGGCCGCTGAACGACTCGAGCTTCAAGCTGCCGCTCAGGCTCGCGTAGTCGATGAACGACGGATCGCCGTTCCAGGCGAGGTTGCCCCTGAACCGGGTCTTGCCGCCCTTGACGAGATTCGGGTAGCCCACGCGCGCGAGGAACTGGCCGGCATCGGCTGCGTTCAGCTCGAAGTCGAGCTGGCTGCGCGTGGGGACGCCACCGCGCCACGTGCCGCTCGCAGCGAGGGTCGCGTCGGCGTTGGTCATCGCGAGCTTGTCGATGCGGAAATCTTCGCCGGCGCGGCTGCCCTGGATCTCCACCCGGCCGAGCTCCTTGCCACGCAGGCTGAAGCGCTCGGCGACCAGGTCGAGGGTCGGCACGTCCTTCGGCTGGAGCGTGCCGCGCTCCGGCGCGCCGGGATACTCCTGGGGGCTGAGAAACCTCGTGAGGCGCGCCACCAGCCTGCCGCCGGCGTCCTTGCGGTAGGACAGGTCGCCCGCGACCTCCTGCGAAACGATGGTGGCAGCCCAGCCTGCGGCATCGCTTCCCGCGCGCAGGCTGACGTCGTTCAGCCGCTTGCCGTGGAGGTCGAGCTGGCCGATCCGCACGTCGAGTGCGCTCGCATCCACCGGCGCGTCGGGATCCGCGAGGAGCGCCAGCCATTTGTCCGCGTCGAACGCCGGCAGCGAACCGTAGATCAGCGTGCCGGAGCGCTCCGGCAGGCGTAGCGGCGCATCGCCCGACGGGGTAAGGGAAACGCCGGCGCGCTGCACCACGAGCGCCTCGCCCTGCCGGCGACGGACGACCTCCGCCGCGAGCACGCTGCCGAGCTTGACTTTCAGGCGCTCGTCGGACGCGAGCTCGACCTGAAGCGGCAGCGTCTCGCCAGCGCTCTTCGCGAGCGGCGCGGGAAGCGCGCTCGTCACGCCCTGCAGCGACGATTGCACCAGCAGTTGCTGCCGGCCCTTTGCGATGCTGAAGGTGGCGACGTACGCCGCCTGCCCGGCCAGGAAGCGCCGCCAGGGGTGGTCGAAAAGCGCGCGCGTTCCGGCGAGCGTCGCTTCGCCGCGCGCCACCACCTGCACGGTTCCGTCGCCCTGCGTGGCACCGCTGACCGCGACCGGGCCGCCGAAGAGGCGGCCTTGCACGCCGCGCACGCTGAGCGTGGATTCGGTGAACGCCACCTTGCCGGCAGCGCCTTCGATCGGCGGAAGCTGGGCGTGCACCACGATGTCGTTACCCTCGAACTCGTACTCCCCCGCCACGCGCGTTTTCGGCAAATCCTTCAGCGGCAGCTCGAGCCTGACTCGCAGCTTTCCCTGGCCGCTCACGCGCATCGGCGCGGTGAACCCGGCGGTCCGGCTGCGCACGGGGCTCGACTCGACGAACCTGAGGAAATCCGCCGAGGCGCCGCGCGCCTCGCCGCTCACTTCGAGCAGCGGGCTGGGATCGCGCAGCCGCGGGATGCCGGCCTCGACGTCGGCGAGCGCCACGCCGAGGATGCTGCCGCTGCGTCCGGCGATGTGCATGCGCTCGCCCTCGAAGAGCAGCTCGCCTTGGATGTTCTCGATGCGCGGCCAGCCCTCCGCATACTGCAGCACCCCGCGCTCGACGCGCGCCGCGACGCTGAACTGTCCGCGGCTCGGGTCAGAGAAGGGGAACTCGCGCAGGTCGCCGCGGATGCGCACGCGCACGTCGCTCGAATAGCCGGCGAGCACGCCCTGCACGAGCCACTCGCGCGTCTTGTCGCCGCCCATGAGGCGCGCGTGCGGCAGATAGCGCGCGAGCTGCGCCGCGTCGGCGCGGTTGAACTGGGCGGAAAGGTCGATGGTCCCCGGAGCGCCGGCCGCGGCCGTGTACGTGCCATGGGCGTTGCCGCTGAGGTGCGCGTTGGAAAACGTCAGCGACTCGATCCGCAGCGCGATGCCGGCATCGCCCTGGCGCTCCCACTCCACCAGGCCGTTCAGGAAGTCGAACGCGATGCGCGGCTGGGGAAACACGCGCGGCAGGTTCAGCTCGCCCTTCCTCGTGGCGAGGACGACTCGCGCGCTGGATTCGGTGGCGTCGAAGCTGCCGGTGATGCCGGCGAATCCCGGCAGCTCGTCGACCGGCTCCGCGGCGAGGTCGACGAATTTCGCGCGCGCCACGAAGCCCGCCGGAGCCTGCGGCTCGCCGCGCCATTCGATGTGTGCGTCGGCGAGCCGCCCGCGCGGCTTGACCTCGGCGAGGAGCTTGCGCGCCCTGTCGGGCAACGGCAGCGAGGCCGCGAGCCGGGCGAGCGGCTCGAGCTCGATCGCGGCCGCGGCGAGCGTGCCGCCCGCGTCGTTCCCCGCGGTCCAGGCGAGATCGAAGTCATTGGGCGCCAGCACGGCGCCGTTCTCGATGCCTATGACGAGGTCGCGCGCGGCGATCTCATAGCGGCCGTTGGCCGCCATGCCTTGCAGGCGTCCGCGCAACGACGCCAGCCGCAGCGGCGCCAGCTCCTCGCCGAAGCGCGCCGTTACGTCCGACAACGCAAGATCGGCGGTCGCCCGCCGCACCTCGCCCGCCTCGAGCGTGAGCCACGCGCGCACCGCGCCCTGGCCCTGGTCGATGCGCCCCGGATAGTCGATCCAGGCGCGCCAGGCAGCGAGATCGGTATAGCCAAGCTCGGCATAGAGCCGCCCCTGCCAGGCCGCGGGATCGGCGAGCTCCGCGCCCTCCAGCATGGCGCGCAGCTCCAGGCGCGCGCCGAGCTCGGCCGGCGGGTGCGCGGACAGCCCGATCGAATGGCGCTCGCCGGCATTGCGCAGCCTCAGGTTCACCGCAGTGAGCGCAAGCGGCGGCGCGCCGCGCAGCTCGTCGTGCCACTCGATCTCGGCGTCGCGCAGCACGATCTCGCCCTGCGCCAGCGCCCAGCGGGTGAAGCGCGTTTCGCCGTCGCCGAGCTTCATCCCGGCGACGTAGAGCGCCCCCTCGGCGTCGCGGCGAACCTCGAGCCGAAGCTTCTCGATCGTGAGCGAATGCACCTTGAGCTTGCCTTGCAGCAGCGAGCTCCACGCGAGCTGATTGTCGATGGAGGGCAGCGTCAGCACCTCGCGGCCGGCGCGGTCGTAGATGCGCACGTCGCGCAGGTGGACGTGCGGATTGAGGCCGTACCAGCCTGCGCCGAGGCTGCCGATGCGCACCGGCTGTCCGACCGCCGCCGAAACCGCGGCGACGATCTCGTCGTGATAGCTCTCGATGTTCGGCAGCAGCCAGAAGCGCACCGCGAGCGCGCTCGCCGCGAGGGCGAAAAACACCGCCCACGCGAGAACCTCGATCGCACGGCCGACCCGCTTCATGGTGGAATGAACGCTCACGCGGCATTCTAATCCCCAAATGTCGGATTCGATTCGAAAACTGGCCGATTCGCGCTATGCCACGCGCCTGCTCGAAGCGCATCCCGAGCTGGCGCGGGAACTTTCCTTGCCCGGAGCTTTCGCGCGCGACGAAATGACCGCGGCGCTCGACGGAGCCGCCGCGGACGACGAAGCAGCGCTGATGCGGCGACTGCGCCGGCTGCGCAGCCGTGTGCTGCTGCGCGTGATGGCGCGCGACCTGTGCGGCCTTGCCGATCTCGACGAGGTCTGCGGCACGATGAGCGAGCTCGCCGAGCTCAGCATCGCCGCCGCGCTGCAGGAGAAGGACCTTATCGTCGTGGCCATGGGCAAGCTCGGCGGGCGCGAGCTCAACGTCTCCTCCGACATCGACCTCGTGTTCGTCCACGGCGGCGGCGTCGAGGACCAGGAGCGCTGGGAGCGCGCGGGCCGCAGGCTGATCCGCGTGCTCGGCAGCGTTACCGAGGACGGTCTTGCGTTCCGCGTCGACATGCGCCTGCGTCCCTACGGCGACTCGGGCCCGCTCGCCTGCAGCCTCGATTTTCTCGAGACCTACTTCATCACCCAGGGCCGCGAATGGGAGCGCTATGCCTGGATCAAGGCGCGAGCGATTACGGGCGGGCAGCCGGCCAGCCGGCACGAGGAGCTCTTCAGGCTGGTGCGGCCGTTCGTGTACCGCAAGTACCTCGACTACGCGACGCTCGATGCCATGCGCCAGCTCCACGCCGAGGTGAGGCGCGAGGTCGCGCGGCGCGAGCTCGCCGAGCACGTGAAGCTCGGCCCGGGCGGCATCCGCGAGATCGAGTTCGTGGCCCAGGCGTTGCAGCTCGCGCGCGGCGGCCGCGACCCCGCGCTCACCGAGCGCAAGACGCTGCGGGTGCTCGCGCTGCTCGGCGAACGCAACCTGCTGCCGGCCCAGGCGGTGAGCGAGCTCGGCGCCGCCTACGTGTTCCTGAGGAAAGTCGAGCACCGGCTGCAATATCTTGACGATGCCCAGCGCCACGAACTGCCCGAGGACGCCGAAGACCGGTCGCGCCTTGCGCGCATGACGGGGTTTTCCACCTGGGAATCCTTCCTCGAGACGCTTGATTCGCATCGGCAGGCGGTGTCGCGGCATTTCGAGGCGGTGTTCGCCGAATCGAAAACCCAGGTCGAGCCGTGGCCGGAACACCCGCGGCTCGCGGCGCTGCGCGCGAGCCAGCGTTACGCCGCGCTGCCCGACGAGTCGCGCCGCCGCCTCGACGCGCTCATCCCGGCGCTAGCGCGCGCCGCGCGGACGACGCCGGACGCCGAGACCACGCTCGTGCGAGCGCTCGACCTGGTCGAGGCGATCGCGGGCCGCGCCGCCTATCTCGCGCTGCTCGCGGAGCACCCGCAGGCGCTCGAGCGCGTCGCGCGCATCGTCGGCGCCTCGAGCTGGGCCGCCGAGTTCCTCACCCGGCACCCGGTGCTGCTCGACGAGCTGCTCGACGACCGCGTGCTCTACGCGCCTCCCGACCTCGAGGCGTTCGCGCGTCAACTACGCGCCCAGCTCGCGGCGCACGCCGACGATCGCGAGCGGCGCATGGTGCTGCTGCGCGAGATGCATCAGGGACAGGTGTTCCGCCTGCTCGCCCAGGACCTCGCCGGGCTGCTCACGGTCGAGCGGCTCGCCGACCACCTGTCGGCCCTCGCCGACCTGGCGCTCGAGGTGAGCATCGAGCTCGCGTGGGACGAGCTGCCGCGCCGCCACCGCCAGGACGCGCCGCGCTTCGCGGTCGTCGCCTACGGCAAGCTCTGCGGCAAGGAGCTCGGCTACGCCTCCGACCTCGACATCGTGTTCCTCTACGACGACGCGCACGAGCAGGCGCAGGAGGTGTATTCGCGTTTCGCGCTGCGCCTGCAGAGCTGGATCACCACGCGCACCTCGGCGGGGGTGCTGTTCGAAACCGACCTCGAGCTGCGGCCGAGCGGCGCTTCGGGGCTGATGGTGTCCTCGCTCGAGGCCCTCGAGCGCTACCAGGAGCGCGACGCCTGGGTCTGGGAGCACCAGGCGCTGACCCGCGCGCGCTACAGCGCGGGCGACGCGGCAGTCGGGTCTGCATTTGAATCGATAAGGGAAAGAATATTGCGGCGCACGCGAGACCCGGTCGATCTCGCCGCGAAGATCGCTGACATGCGCGCCAGGATGCACGCAGCGCATCCCAACCGTTCAGGGCTCTTCGACCTCAAGCACGACAGCGGCGGGATGATCGACGTCGAGTTCGCGGTGCAGTACCTCGTCCTCGCCTTTTCGCATCAATATCCACAGTTGACCAGGAATCTCGGCAACATCGCGCTGCTCGGCATGGCCGCGGAGCTCGGCCTGGTCCCGGGCTCCGTTGCCGAGCGCGCGCGCAACGCCTACCGCGAGTTCCGCCGCCTGCAGCACTCGCTGCGGCTGAACGGCGCGCAATACGCGCGCGTGCCGCCCGCGCAGGCGGCGGCGCACGCGGCCGCGGTGCACGAGCTGTGGCAGATCACCGTTTCCCCAGGTCCTTGATGTCCGGCGAATCGGTGTCGAGCTCGCCGGCGCGCAGCTTTGCGCGCGCCAACCTGGCAAGTGCGGCATAGTGCTTCCGGTAGCGGGCGAGCTCCTCGTCCTCGAGGTGCTCGAGGTTGAGGAGCGCGTTGTGCGCGCCCTGCGTCGCGCGGATCAGTTCGTCGAGCTTGATCTGGATCGCCTCGGTGTCGCGGTTCTGCGTGTTCTGGATCAGGAACACCATCAGGAAGGTGATGATCGTGGTCGAGGTGTTGATGACCAGCTGCCAGGTGTCGCTGAAGCCGAAGAACGGCCCGCTCGCCGCCCACAGCAGGACCGCGCCGCAAGCGGCAAGGAAGGCGACCGGGCGACCGGTCCACGCCGCCAGCCTGCGCGCGAAGTCGGAGAATCGGAGCCGGCCCATTGCATCACGCTTCTTGGTTTTCATGCGGAAACCTCTTCAGTCGACTACGAAAAGCCTTGCGCCCACCGGCGTGGAAGAGCGGTGCGCGTCGGCATTGTCCGCGACCTGATAGCTCATCCCGGGCTTGAGCACAAACGTCCTGCCGTCGTGAAGCTCGGTGTGCAGCTCGCCTTGCAGGCAGAGGACGATGTGTCCCTTCACGCACCAGTGATCGGCAAGGTAGCCAGCGGTGTACTCGACCATGCGCACGCGGATGTCGCCGAACTGGCGCGTGCGCCAGTACGCGGCGCCCTTCTCGCCCTTGTATTCCACCGGGGTGATGCCCGCCCAGTCGGTGGTGCCGAACGGAATTTGGGTCATGTTCATGGCTACAATACTGACTTAACACGCGAAGGGAGACTAGCTCCGATGCCGAACGAGAAGGAACCGGGCGCGCCGCTTTCGATGGCGGACCGCGACGGCTGGATCTGGTACGACGGCAAGCTCGTGGAGTGGCGCTCGGCCACCACCCACGTGCTCACGCACTCGCTGCACTACGGGCTCGCAGTGTTCGAGGGCGTACGCGCGTACAAGACCGCGATCGGGACCGCGATCTACCGGCTGAAGGAGCACACCGATCGTCTGTTCAACTCGGCGCACATCTACATGATGAAGATCCCCTTCAGCCGCGCCGAGCTGATGGAGGCGCAGCTCCAGGTGGTGCGCGAGAACGGCCACGAGGCCTGCTACGTGCGGCCGATCGCGTTCTACGGCTCCGAGAAGATGGGCGTGTCCCCGGTCGGCGCCAAGGTGCACGTGGCAATCGCGGCCTGGCCCTGGGGGGCGTACCTCGGCCCCGATGCCCTGGAGAAGGGCATCCGCGTCAAGACCGCCTCCTATGCGCGCCACCACGTCAACGTGACCATGGCGCGCGCCAAGATGTCGGGCACCTATCCGAACTCGGTGCTCGCGACGCTGGAGGCGACCCAGCACGGCTACGACGAGGGGCTGCTGCTCGATGTCGACGGCTTCGTT
>DASYPG010000518.1:0-19737 GCA_036006885.1 Burkholderiales bacterium
ACCAAGGTGGTGCGCTTCGCATTGCAGAACGCGGCCTCGGTCGCGGGCCTGGTGCTGACCACCGCCGCCATGGTCGCCGAGCGCATCGAGGAGGACAAGACAGCCGGCGGCATGGGCGGCATGCCGGACATGGGCGGCATGGGCATGTAGGTCTTGGCAATTCCCGGCGGTGGCTACGGGAGCGGCCGCCGCCGGTTCTACTGAGGAATAGGCGTATACGCGGTACCGCACAGAAACGCTGTAATGAACCCGCTACACTCGCAGTCCGGTCGCCGGCGTGTTTTCCCCGAGGGAAACGATGCGTATGGGCGATTTGACGTAGATGGTCTACGGCGACCGGGACCTTTTCTTCTGGCTAAGCACGACGTCCGCCACTGCGGCGTTCAGCCGCGGATATGACGTCCCGGCGGTTCTCCGGGGCTTCTTCGGCCACGATGTACATGACCTGCTCGTGCTTGTCGTAAAGCCGATGCAGCCTTAGGCGTTTCCCCAGGCCGTCCCTGCAGCGCACCCGCAGATCGACGGGGTTCATGTTCACGTTGTCCAGGATCGCCGCGACGGCGGCCGCAGCGCTGCGCGGGTTGGACCACATGAGGTGGAGCAGCGTTTTTCCCTTGAGCTCGTCACGCGCGTAGCCCAGAAGCCGCTCCCAGCCCGAAGTGAGCAGTTGCAGCGTTCCATCGAAGCCCGCTCTTGCGAGCAGCACGCTCGACATTTCATAGCTGTCCGAGAGGCTGTCGTGCAGGACCAGCCTGAAATCGAGCGAACCGATTGAGCCTGTGCTCACGGGTCGAATCTTAGAAAACAGGACGAAAACCGGTCTGTTCGGTTCCTAACATAACGATGTAGCCAAGCAGACTACGCTACAGTCCGGTCGGACTCGCCCCGAGCGCTCTGTGCGCTACCCGGTATGTCCACTAGCGCACTATTAGGCGTAGCATGTTTGGTTCCATGGTCAAGGCGCGCCTGAGCCCTGATCCCAGGGTGAACCATCTCCTCGCCTCGTTACCCGAGTCCGATTACCGGTCCTTGGCTGCGCATCTCGAGCCCATGGCGATGCCGCTCGGGATGGCCGTCTACGAGTCGGGCGATGCGCAGGGCTTCGTTTACTTTCCGGCCGACAGCATCGTCTCGCTGCTCTACGTGCTCGAGAACGGCGCGTCGACCGAGATCGCGGTCACCGGCAACGAAGGCCTGGTCGGGATCTCGCTTTTCATGGGCGGGGAGAGCACACCCAGCCGCGCGGTGGTGCAGAGCGCCGGCCACGGCTACCGCGTGCGCGGCGTGGTCCTGAGGAAGGTCTTCGAGTCGAGCGGCGAGGTGCAGCACCTGCTGCTGCGCTTCACCCAGGCGCTGATCACCCAGATGACGCAGACCGCGGTGTGCAACCGCCACCACTCGGTGGACCAGCAGCTCTGCCGCTGGCTGCTGCTGATGCTCGACCGGCTTTCCTCCAGCGAAGTGCTGATGACGCAGGAGCTGATCGCCAACATGCTGGGGGTGCGGCGCGAGGGCGTCACCGAGGCGGCGGGGAAGCTCCAGGCCGAGGGCCTGATCGAATACGCGCGCGGCCGCATCCGCGTCCTCGACCGGCGGCAGCTCGAAGCGCGCGTGTGCGAGTGCTACGCGGTGGTGAAGAAGGAGTACGACCGCCTGCTGTCCGCGGTCGCGCCGCAGCCGCGCCCGAACTAAAGCCCGGCCTATGTGCGCGCACGAACATACTTGCCCGGCCAGTGCGCCAACAATGGAGTGTGGAAGCCAACCGCCTGCTCGCCTCGCTGCCGCGGAAGTCCTACCGCGAGCTGCTGCCGGGGCTGGACGCCGTAACGCTTGACTTCGGCGACGTGCTCTACGAGCCCGGAGCGCGGATCCGCGACGTCTACTTTCCCAGCAGGTCGGTGGTCTCGCTCCTCACCATAGTCGACGGCCACAGCGCGCTCGAAGTCGGCCTGGTGGGATGCGAAGGCATGGTCGGAATCCCGCTCGCGCTGGGGGTCGATATCTCGCCCGTGCGCGCGCTGGTCCAGGGCGCCGGCGCCGCGATGCAGATGAGCGCCGGCGGCTTTCGCAAGGCGTTCGAAGCGAGCGCGCCGCTGCAGCGCAGCCTGCATCGCTACACCCACGCCCTGATGGCGCAGATCACGCAGACCGCCGCCTGCAACCGCTTCCACGTGGTGGAGGCGCGGCTTGCGCGCTGGCTGCTGATGACCCGCGACCGCGTCGGCTCGGCGCAATTCCGGCTCACGCAGGAGTTCCTCTCGCATATGCTGGGGGTGCGCCGCGTGGGGGTGACACACGCCGCCTCCGCCCTGCAGCGGCGCGATCTGATCGAGTACCAACGCGGCAATATCCGGATCCTGGACAACCCCGGGCTGGAGGCCGCAGCCTGCTCCTGCTACCGCCTGGTCCGGCAGCGCGCCTGAGCTCGCGCGCCGCGCGCTCTGTGCGCTACCCGGCATAGTGTGTTCGCCGTTCAGACGCGGGTATCCGTTCGCAAGCGCACATACGCGCGGCGCCGACGAGTGCATCCTAGGCGCATGAAACTCCGCACGCTGCCCGCAGCCCGGTCCGACGAGGGCAGCCAGAACGACCTGTCGGTAGAAGCCACGCTTCGCCGGGAGATCGCGAAGCTGGGCGAATGGCTTGCCGCTCAAGGGCTCGACCTGCAGAGCGACCATACCCACGTCGATGAAGGCAGCCGCGACCGGCTTTACTTGCGTTACGGCTACTTCATGGGCCTGAAACAGGCGCTCGCAGTGCTGGCGGGCCACGACCAGACGCTGCACTGATGCTCCTCCCCATGCGCATGAAGCGCCTCGCCTCGCTTGCTCTCGCCACCCTGGCATTCCTCGCGTGGGCCCCGCCCGCGTCCGCCCAGATCCCCGGGCCGGCCGCAACCCTCACCGCTGCCCAGGCCGAGCGCAAGGCCGTCGAGCTGAAGCAGGGGATGTCCCTCGAAGAAGTGCAAAGCCTGCTCGGCAAGCCGCGGCGCACCGCGTTGAAATCCAGCGGCAGCTCCGCCATCGCGCCTTGGCAGGGTACTTTGCAGTGGACCTACTCCTGGCCCGGCGCCACCTCCTCGCAAGGCAGCCTGCAGGTCGTATTCGCCGCCACAGCGCCTGAAAAGTGGTTCGTGAACAGCTGGGAGTGGTCGAGCTCGAGCTACTGAGAAGCACCGGCGCCGAACCACTGCGCCGCAAGGCCTTCGCTCTCGAAGAAGCGCGCATCCACGCCGGTGCTGCGCAGCCCGGCTTCTGACTTCAACCGGTCGAAAGGCGCTAACAGCAGGCGCTTTTCCGGTACGCCGGCCCCTTGTCCGAGAAAGCCCTGGCATAGCCCTTGCTGCCTGCCGGTGGAGGAGCAAATCGATTATGGAATCGGACAAGCCTTTACGCCTGTTTGTGAACCCGTTCGCGATCTGGACGCAGTTCGCGCTCAAAGCCGGAGAGGCAATGTGGGCATCGGCGCATGCGGCGGCGGTGCGGGCGAATGCCCCGAGAGTGGCCGTGATCCCCACCGCGGACGCGCCGGCGCCGAAAGCCGAGGCCCCCGTTGCCCTGGCGGTGCCCGCCGCGAATTCGGCGCCGGTCCGGCGTGCATCAAAAGCGGCTCGTTTCAAAGCGACGCGGGCAAAGTTGCGCAGCAAAGCAAACGCGAAGCGCCGCGCCAAGCGCTAGACCTGCCGGTCGTCCGCCGCTTACTTCTTCTTCAGCAGCTCCCCCAGCCCTTCTAGAGCGCGGTGCGTGGCGGGCTTGGGGTCAGACCGCGTTCCTCCAGGCGTTTCAAGCTTGGAATCCTCGACCCGCGCGTGCTCGTTCTCGTGGCAGTACACACACAGCAGCTCCCAGTTGCTGCCATCCGTCGGGTTGTTCTCGTGGTTGCCGTCCTTGTGGTGCACGGTGAGCTCGCGCACGCGCTCGCGGCCGAATTCGCGCGCGCAGCGGCCGCAGATCCACGGCAGGATCTTCAGCGCCTGCTCGCGATAGGACCGCGCGCGCTCCTGCTGCGCCTTCTTCGCCTGGGCGACGAGCTCGTCGAGCTTGGCCACAGCCCTACTATAGGCCAGGCTGTCCATGCCCCTCCATGTGACGGAGTTGGCGCCGGCGCCGCGAAATGCGGAAGCAGTTCCGCTCGCTGACTTTCCCTCACAGCGGGGCCGGGTTAAGCCCTGTCATTCCCCTTGTCCGACGCGAGCGCACTTGCAACCATGGCGTCCTCAGCTTGGATGTACCCCAACAGACAAGGGAGGCGGCAGTGAAGAAACTCAAAGTGATGGTGCTGGTTGCTTCGATGTGCGCCCTGCCGTCCTCGTTCGCGGCGACGGACCGGGTGCTCGGTGAAAAGCTCGACAGCGGCCTCGGCCAGCTGGGCGCGAGCTACACGGCGTGGGAATTCATGCCCACGGGTCGTCTCCTCGGCGAAAGCCTGGACAGCGGCCTCGGCAAGCTCGGCGCCGACTACACCGCCTGGGAATTCATGCCGGCGGACAGCGTCCTCGGCGAAAGCCTGGACAGCGGCCTCGGCTCGCTGACCCGCGAGGACCTCGAGCAGTACATGCCCGCGCAGATGCTGCGCACGGCGCTCGGCCAATAGCACCCGTAATCGGTACTCCAACCGTAATCCACCCAACAAAGGGCATCCCCATGCTCGACCTTGAAAGACGTACTCTCGCGCGAGTCGCCGCAGCCGCGGTGCTCGCCGCCGCGATGGCCGGCGCGAACGCGCAACCCGCGGGCGTCAACGCGAGCCGCATCCTGATCGGCCAGTCCGCGCCGCTGACCGGCATCAACGCCGAGCTCGGCAACGACATCCGCAACGGCGCCCTCGCCTACTTCCGCAAGGTGAACGAGGCGGGCGGCGTGCACGGCCGCAAGATCGAGCTGGTCAGCATCGACGACGATAACAAGGTGCCGCGCGCCGAAGCCAACACCAAGAAGCTGGTCGAGGAAGACGGCGTGTTCGCCCTCTTCGGCTACGCCAGCGCGACGCTGTCGCGCCCGGCGCTGCCGTTCGTGGAGAAGCACAAGGTGCCGTTCCTCGCGCCGTTCACCGGCGCCGACCCGATGCGCGTGTACAACAAGTACGTGTACAACATGCGCGGCAGCTATGCCGAGGAGCTCGACAAGATCGTCGACCACTTCGAGCCGAACGGGGTGAAGCGCTTCTCGATCGTGTACTACGATGACGTGGTCGGCCGCGAGAACCTCACCGCGGTCGAGCGCGCGCTCGCCAAGCGCAACCTGAAGCCGGTGTCGGTCGCGGCCTTCGCCGATCGCGCCAAGCCCGACATCGAGGGCGGCTTCAAGAAGATCGCCGCGGGGCAGCCCGACGTCGTCATCCTGACCACCCTGTACAAGGCCACCGCCGACTTCATCCGCCTTGCCCAGAAATCGGGCATGGGGGCGCAGATGGCGTGCAACTCCTTCCCGGGCGCGAGCCCGCTCGCGAAGGAGCTCGGCGTTGACGGCAAGGGCACCATCGTCGCCACCGTCGTGCCGCCGCCGACCAAGCGCGCGCTGACGGTGGTGCAGGAATACCAGCACGACATCGAGCTCCAGACCGGCGAGAAGCAGCACTCGTTCACCTCGCTCGAGGGCTACATCGGGGCCAAGGTCCTGGTCGAGGCGCTGAAGCGCGCCGGCCCGAAGCCGACCCGCGAAGCGTTCATGCAGGCGCTCGACTCGATGAAGGCCTTCGACGTGGGCGGCTACGCGGTGACCTTCGCGCCCGACAACCACAACGGCAGCTCGTTCGTCGAGCTCACCGTCATCGGACAGGGGCTGAAGTTCAACTACTAGAGAATTACCAGACGGGGGAGTAGCAGACGGGGGGCAATAACTAGAATAAGACGCGGGCTCGGCGGGGAAACTCGCCGGGCCCGCATGCCTTCTGGGGTACGTAATTCGGGGTCAGAACTGCGCGTGCCATCGCTCCAGGCCGCCTTCCCGGTCGAGGAACTTGGTGAGCCCCTTGAGCGCGCGGATCGAGGCCTTGATCGCCTCGGCATTCGCCGCGACCGGCTGGACGTCGAAGGCCTCGCCGGAGAGGTGCTTGCTGATCCGGCCGATCTCGGCCTCGCCGATGGAGTCGAACACGCTGGTCAGTCCCTGCTGGATCGCCTCCTGGCTCAGCGCCTGGGGATGCTCGTCGACCCACTTCTGGCAGGCGGCGCAAACCGGGGAAGGCAAGTAGGTCTGGACGATCCATTGCCGGTTCCTGACCACGTTCCCCGCCATCGCCTGCGCCTGCGCCACCTCGTCGCGGCGTCCGCTCGTGAAGACGACCTCCGCGTGCAGGCGCTTCAGCGCGTAGGCCGCCGCCCGCGCCACCGGCGCAAGGTCGAGCGCCTCGATCGCGGGGTCGAGGCGTCGCGCGCTCGCTTTGCGTGAGCGCTTCGGGGCGGCGCGCTTCCTGCCGGCCCTTTTCTTCACGCCGGCTTCTCGAGCAAGGTGCGCAGCTTTTGCGCGCTCTGCACGGCATCCTTGATCGCAACGGCGATCTTGTCGCCGTCCTCGGTGGTGAGGGCCTGCGACAGGTTCTTGAGCGATCCGATGGTGTCGGTAAGCGAACCGATGGCTGCGGTGAACTTCTCGGCCCGCAGCTTCGCCGCCTCTTTCTTCAGGTCGGCGGTCGCGGCGCCAAGCTCCTTGACGGCGGCCTGGAAATCGGCCGAAGCCGCCTGCAGCTCGCTGACGCGCACGGCCATGTCGTCTCTTCGGAGCGCGCGCGCGGCCTTGCGCGCCGCGGCGTCGAGCTTCGTGATCGTGCCGAGATCCTCGGAACTGGAATGGTCGGCAAACTCGTCCAGGGTGTCGGCGAGGAGCTCGCGCTTGCCGGAGGCCTGCGCGCTCTCCACCAGCCCGAGCAGGTCGTTCAGCATCTTGACCCAGTCCCCGGTGGACTCGGGCTCGTCAAAGTCGATGGACGAGAGATCCTCCAGCTTCATAGCGCCCTCACTTTCCTGATCAGCTCCTTCAGCTCGGCGACGGTTTCGGCGAGCTCGGTGACGCTCACCTTGCGCTTGTCGCGCACCGCGGCGGCGAGGTCGCGGTGCGCCGCCGCCCAGGTGGTAGTGGCCTCCGACAACGACGTGAGGAGCTGCTGCCGGACGCGGTAGGCCGAAGCGGCCTGGTCGATCTTCTGGTCGCGTTCCTTGAGGCTTGCAAGCGCCGCGGCCTGCACGCGCTCGAACTCGCCCAGCTCCTGGACCGCCTTGGGATCCGCGAGCGCCCTCTCGCGCAGCTTCAAGCGCCTGTCGGCGGAAGCCCTGACGAAATTGTCATCGCCTTCGTACTGGCTCTTGATGCCGCTCACGATGTTCTTGTACGCATCCTGCAACGTCGGCTTGAGCTGCTTTTGGGTCTCGCTCGCGAGCTCCGCGGCGATGCGGTCGACGGCGGGCTGCGCCTGGGCGAGCGCTTCCTCGAGCTTTCTCGACGCGCGCACGACGTTGATCTGCTTGAGGAGAAACTGGGAGACTTCGCTCGCCACCCCCACCGCGGGCTGAGCGAGCGGAATGCCCACGGCGGAAGCGAGCGCCTCGAGCGAGCTTCCCACTTTCTTCGCCGTTTGCTCGCCTTCCTTGCCGGCAGCGATGATGTCGGCGATGGCGTCGGAGTACTCGACGACGCCCTGCATCGCGTTCACCCGGCCTGCCCAGGCTTGTTCGAACGCGTCGACCAGCTTCTGGTAGGCCTTCTCGTCGGGCGGCGTCGCGCTTCCCGCCTCGCGCAGCGAATCGGTGAGCGCCCGCCCGGAGGATTTCACCGCGACGGCGAGCGTGGCGCTCGCGTCGGCGAAGGGCTTGGCGTCGGGCAGCGTGCCGCAGCCCACCAGCGCGACAAGAGCAGCCAGCGCAGCCGCAACGCGCATTGCTTTCATGCCGATTCCCCCCTCCTGGCTCCCGCGGCACTATACAACGCAGGCGCGCGCTGCGGCGGCGCAACTCTGTTCCCGTTGTCCGATCCTGCTTGATGTAGCGTCCAGAGACCCCGTGCATCAAAATGGCGTCTGACCCCTTTTCCAGACCCTTTTTCAGGAGAGCAAATGAGCGCCGTTCCGAACCACGCCCTGCGCCAACTCCGCGCCGGGAAGCTCGCCATCGGACTGGGGCTGCGCCAGGCGCGCACCGTCGACATCGCCCAGATCGCCGCCACCAGCGGCTTCGACTGGCTCTTCATCGACTGCGAGCACAACTCGATGGATCCCGACACCGCGGCGCAGATCGCCGCAGCCTCGCTCGCGGTGGGCGTGACCCCGATCGTGCGGGTGGCGGGCTTCGAGCACTGGCACGCCTCGCGCATGCTCGACAACGGCGCGCAGGGAATCGTCTTTCCGCACGTCGACAACGCGTCGGAGGCGCAGCGCGTCGCGAACGCGTGCCGCTTCCCGCCGGTCGGCAAGCGCTCGATGGGCGGCGGCCTGCAGCAGCTCGGCTTCGCCAGCATGGCGGTGGGCGAGGCCGCGCGCCTCGTGAACGAAGAAACCCTCGTCGTGGTGATGATCGAGTCGCCGCAGGGCGTGGCCAATTGCGAGGAGATCGCGGCGGTGCCGGGCGTCGACGCGCTCCTCATCGGGACCAACGACCTGTGCTTCGAGCTCGGCATCCCGGGCCAGTTCAACGACCCGCGCGTCGCCGAGGCGTACAAGAAGGTGATCGCCGCGTGCCGCCGCCACGGCAAGTATCCCGGGATGGGCGGGATGTACACCCCCGAGCTCCTCGAGCGCCACATCGGCATGGGCGTGCAGCTCATCCTCGCGGGCTCCGATTTTTCGCTTCTCATGCAAGCGGCGTCTGCCCGTGCCACTCAAGTGAGAAAATTCGGATCATGAGCGTTACCTATAATCCCGAAGCAAAGCTCGATATCGAAGTCCACGAGCTGCCGTTCCGCCGCACCGAGCGCGGGCGCCAGCTCATGGCGCGCGTCTACCAGCCGCTCGGCGCGGGCCCCTTCCCGGTGCTCCTCGACCTGCACGGCGGCGCGTGGAACGACAAGGACCGCTTCGCCAACGAGCCGATGGCGCGCGCGCTCGCCGCGAGCGGCGTGCTGGTGGCGTCGATCGACCTGACGCTCGCGCCCGAGGCGCCGTACCCGGCCTCGGTGCAGGACGCGAACTATGGCGTGCGCTGGCTGAAGTGGAAGGCGCCCGGCTGGAAGGGCGAGCCTGCGACGCTCGGCGTGCTCGGAAGCTCCACCGGCGGCCACCTTGCACAGCTCATCGGCATGCGCCCGCGCGACGCGCGCTACGGCGCGCTGCCGCTCGCCGACGCGCGTAATGTCGACGCCACGGTGCGCTACATCGCTGCGCGTTCCCCGATCAGCGACCCCTACGCGCGCTACCTGCAGGCCGAGAAGAGGAAGCGCGCCGACATGATGCAGAAGACCAAGACCTGGTTCGTGCCCTGGGACTCGATCTACGAGGCGAACCCGCAGCAGATCCTCGAGCGGCACGAGCCCGCGACGCTGCCCCCGCTCCTCATCATGCAGGGCTCGCTCGACGACAACGTGCTGCCCGCGCTGCAGGAGAAGTTCGCCGCGACCTACCGCGCCGCCGGCGGCGAGTGCAAGCTCGAGATCTTCGAGAACTGCGACCACATGTGGGTGGCCGAACCGGGGCCCCAGACCGACCGCGCACATGAAATGGTCAAGGATTGGATCCAGAAGCATTACCAGTGACCGATTTCAGGACGCAGATCGAAGCGCTGCGCCCGTACCTGATCCGGTACGCCTCTTTGCAGCTGCGTAACCGCGAGGCGGCCGAAGACGCGGTGCAGGAAACGCTGCTCGCCGCGCTTTCCGCCGAGCGAAACTTCGAGGGGCGCTCGAACCTGCGCACCTGGCTCACCGGCATCCTCAAGCACAAGTGCGTCGACGCGGTGCGCCGCGCGAGCCGCGAAAGCCCGCTGCCGGGGGAGGACGCCGAGTCGGCGGCGGCAGACTTCGACGCGCTCTTCGACGAGCGCGATCACTGGCGCGAGCACCCGAAGCCCTGGGAGGATCCCGACGGGGCGCTGCAGCAGAAGCAGTTCCTCCAGGTGCTCGAGGCCTGCCTCGCCGGGCTCCCGGCGCGCACCGCGCAGGTGTTCATGCTGCGCGAGCACGCGGGCCTCGAGACCGGCGAAATCTGCGAGCAGCTCGCGATCACCGCCAACCACTGCTGGGTGCTGCTCTACCGCGCGCGCATGGCCTTGCGCCTGTGCCTGGAAAAGAGCTGGTTCGGCAAATGAATCTCTCCTGCAAGCGCGCCACCGAGCTCCTGTCCGAAGAGCAGGACCGCGACCTTTCCTTCACCGAGTGGACGGCGCTGAACGCGCACCTCGCGATCTGCCGCGGCTGCCGCGCAGTAAGCGGGCAGTTCAAGGTGCTGCGGCGCGCGCTGCAGAGCCTCCTAGAGGAGAAATAAATCGGAGAAAAATAGGGACTGTCCCCTATTTTTCCCTAAGCGGTTTGTGCGACCGTCTCGCCGGTGCGCTTGGAGAGCTCGTGCACGATCACTCCCTCCATCGGGTCGACTGGGTCGTCCCACGGCGCGCGCGCGAGCATTTGGTGCGTGTCGTCGATTCCCGCTTGCCAGCGCGCGCGGATGCCGGCGGGCGAGAAGTCGATGTCCTTGAGGTAGTCCTCGCTCGCCAGCGCGGGCGCGAGCAGGCGCGCCACGTGCATCACGGTGGCGCAGCCCCAGGCGGCGAGCTCCTTGCACTCCTTGGTCTTTTTTGCCTCGGCCGGAATGTGCCGGACCAGCTCGCCGATGACGTGGCGCAGGCGATGGATCTGCTTCTGCCGCGCGATGTGGCTGTCGGCGCGGCTCGCGTACATGATGTCCTTCTCGCGGCCCATCACCTCCCAGACCGACTCGGGCTCGGGACCGGTCGGCTGCCAGACGTTGACCGCGAAGATTACCGAGTCGCGCCGCGGACGGTCGTCGAGCACCGCCTCGAGCGGTGTGTTCGAGTACAAGCCGCCGTCCCAGTACGCCTCGCCTTCGACCCGGATCGCCGGGAAGGCCGGCGGCAGCGCGCCCGAGGCCATGATGTGCTCGAGCCCGAGCGGCTGATCGCGGCTGTCGAAGTAGCGCATCTCGCTCGTGCGCACGTTCACCGCGCCCACCGTCAATCTCGTCCTGGCTTCATTGAGAATTCGAACATCAACCAGCTCGCTGAGCGTCTCGCGCAGCGGCGCCGTGTCGTACCAGGACGCGGTGTCGAGCCCGACGCGCGCCCGGATGTTGGCGCCCCAGGTGAGCGGACGCGGCGCGAACAGCGCGGGGATGCCGCCTGCGAACGTGGCGTAATAGCCGAACGGCGAATCCTGCTCGACGCGCTTCCAGAACTCGCGCAGCCGCGGCAGACGGTCTTCGGGCGCGTTGCCGGCGATGAGCGCGGCGTTGAACGCGCCGATCGAGGTGCCGATGACCCAGTCGGGCTCGGTGCCGGCGCCGCACAGCGCCTCGTAGACGCCCGCCTGGTAGGCGCCGAGCGCGCCGCCGCCCTGCAGCACGAGCACCACCTGGCCCTTGGCGGCCGGCCCCATGCGCTGCGGCGCATTCATTCCGCGGTCCACCCGCCGTCCACCGAGACCAGCGTTCCGGTGATCGACGCGGCCTCCTCCGTGCACAGGAATGCGGCGAGCGCCGCGACCTGCT
Source organism: Burkholderiales bacterium (assembly GCA_036006885.1). Classification (GTDB taxonomy): domain Bacteria; phylum Pseudomonadota; class Gammaproteobacteria; order Burkholderiales; family SG8-39; genus SCGC-AG-212-J23. Next base: position 11,644 of record DASYPG010000518.1, read on the forward strand.
CCACGGTGACGAACTTCTTGGTCGGCTGCGCGTCGAGGATCACGTCGCGGATCACCGCCTCGCGGCTCAAGCCGCGCGCCTTCATCGTGTCGGGGATCTGCTTGTCGACGAGCGGGGTGTGCACGTAGCCGGGACAGATCGCGTTGCACGTGATGCCCTGCTCGGCCACCTCGAGCGCCACGGTCTTGGTCAGGCCCGCGAGGCCGTGCTTCGCCGTGACATAGGCAGACTTGAACGGGCTCGCGACGAGCGCGTGCGCCGAGGCCATGTTGACGATGCGCCCCCAGCCTTTCTTCTTCATGCCGGGAAGCGCGGCGCGCACGGTATGGAACGACGACGACAGGTTGATCGCGAGGATCGCGTCCCACTTGTCGGGCGGAAAGTCGTCGATCGGCGCGACATGCTGGATGCCGGCGTTGTTGACCAGGATGTCGACGCCGCCGAGCTCCGTCGCGGCGCGCTTCACCATCGCCACGATCGTGTCCGGCTTGGTCATGTCCGCGGGGTCGAAGAGCACCTTGACCCGGTGCTCGGAGGCAAGGCCGGCGCGCACGCGCTCGATCTCCGCGGCGTCGCCGAAGCCGTTCAGGATGATGTTCGCGCCGTCCTGCGCGAGCCGCCTCGCGATGCCCAGGCCGATGCCCGAGGTCGAGCCGGTGACGAGCGCGGTCTTGCCTGCGAATGAGGGGGGGTTCATGACGTTCCTTTGGGGTCCTGGTGAATGATAGACCTCGCACATTGCATTCCGTGCGTGTTTTCGGCGGCATGAAAATCGCTGGCGCGCTAAGCTCGTATCCATGCCTACCCGCTTCGACGCCATCGTGATCGGCACCGGCCAGGCCGGTCCGGCGCTCGCCGCGCGCCTCGCCGGCGCGGGAATGAGAGTCGCGGTGATCGAGCGCGACAAGTTCGGCGGCACCTGCGTGAACGACGGCTGCACCCCCACCAAGACGATGGTGGCGAGCGCCTATGCCGCGCACACGGCATCCCGCGGCGGCGAATATGGTTTTCAGACAAGTGGTCAACCCCGCGTGGACATGAAGCAGGTCAAGGCGCGCAAGGACCAGGTCGTCGCCAACTCGAGCGGCAGCGTGGAGAAGTGGATGCGCGGGCTGAAGGGCGGGGCGGTGTTCCAGGGCCACGCGCGCTTCACCGGACCCAAGTCGATCGAAGTGAACGGGGAAATACTGGAAGCCGAAAAGATCTTCCTGGACGTCGGCGGGCGGCCGCTGGTGCCGAAGCTGAAGGGCATCGAGAAAGTGCCCTACCTCACCAACCAGTCGCTCATGGACGTGGACTTCGTCCCCGAGCACCTGATCGTGGTCGGCGGGAGCTATATCGGCCTCGAGTTCAGCCACATGTACCGGCGCTTCGGCTCGCGCGTGACCATCGTCGAGATGACGCCGCGCCTCGTCGGGCGCGAGGACGAGGACGTGTCGCAGGCGATCCGCGAGATCCTCGAGGCCGAGGGGATCGACGTGCGCACGGGCGCCGAGTGCCTGAGCGTGGAGCGGGAAGGAAACGGGGTTTCGATCGGCGTCGACTGCAAGGAGGGCGAGCCCAGGGTCAGCGGATCGCACCTCCTCCTCGCGGTCGGCCGCGTGCCGAACACCGACGACCTCGGCCTGGAGCGCGCGGGGATCGCCACCGACGAGCGCGGCAACATCAAGGTCGACGAAGGGCTGCGCACCACGAATCCGAACGTGTGGGCGCTCGGCGACTGCAACGGCAAGGGCGCGTTCACCCACACCGCGTACAACGACTACGAGATCGTGGCCGACAACCTGCTATCGAACGCCGGGCGCAAGTGGACCGACCGTGTCGGCGTATACGCGCTGTACATCGATCCGCCGCTGGGGCGCGTCGGCATGAGCGAAGCCGAGATCCGCAAGGCGGGATTGCGCGCACGCGTCGGCAAACGCCCGATGACGCGCGTCGCGCGCGCGATCGAGAAGGGCGAGACGCGAGGCTTCCTCAAGATCCACGTCGAGGAGGGGAGCGAGCGCATCCTGGGCGCGGCGCTCCTGGGCACCGGCTGCGACGAGGCAGTGCATTCGCTGATCGACGCCGTGTATGCGCGCACGCCGATCGGCGAGTTCCAGCGCCGCGTGCGCATTCATCCGACCGTGGCCGAGCTCCTGCCCACGACGCTCGAGTCGCTCAAGCCGCTGGCGTAGCCGCTGCGATTTTGATCTGGAAAAAAAAGAAGCCGCACGAGGCGGCTTCTTAGGGGGCCATCAAACCTAAGGGAGGGAGGATGATGGCTTAGGGGGAAGCACCATTCTCCCTGACGTTTCCCAGGCTGTCTGTAGCTTCCGCGGTTCTTTTTTTGTAATCGGACCGCTACAGGAGTTAGACCCGGGTCTCGCCCCGGGTCTTTCTAACCCGAAGGTTCTACTGCACTTTCGGGTCGACCTTGAGCTCGTTCTTCACCAGCTTCACGCCCTCGACGTGGCGCACGACTTCCGCGGCCTTGGTGCGATCGTTGCGCGACTTCACCGCGCCGCTCAGCGAAACCACGGCGTTCTCGGTCTTGACGCTGATGTCGGTCACCTTGAGCGCAGGCTCGTTGTAGATCGCCTTCTTCACGCGCGCAGTGACCATCGCGTCGTCGAAGTAGTTGTTCTGCCCTGGCGTGCTCGCGCAGCCGGCGAGCCCCAGCACTGCGGCGCAAAACACAAGCGCGAAACTGCGTTTCGGGGTGTTCATGGGCGTTACCTCCCTTCAAGAAGGACGCCAGTACAGCAGTCCGCGGCGTAAGTGGGGAAGGAAGAATGCCCTGTCGAATAACCCTCCCGGGCGCGCGCCATGGGAAGTGTCACAGCCGGAGCGCGCAAGCGTCGAATTGTTACGGTGCCCCATGGCGGAAAATTCGGCGCACAATAAGGTGCATGAAGTGCATGCACCTGAGAGCGGCATTTCTCGGTGTGGCGGCTGCGCTGCTCGGCGCCGCGGTGGCGCACGATGCGTGGGCCGGCAAGTCCGGCGGCGGACGCTCGGCGGCGAGCTCCGGTGGCACGCGTGCGATGAGCTCCGGTGGCACGCGCTTCGCGGCCCCCGCGATGCGTTCGAGCTTCGCCACCGTGAACGGACGTGTCGTGGCCTCGCCGCAGCACATCCACAACGGGAGCTTTCCCCACAGGCACTTTCACAGCGGGTTCGTTGCCATTGGAGTCGGGGTCCCGATCTACTCCTACCCCGGCGCCTATTACTACCCGGGCTACTACTCGCCGCCACCTCCACCGCCGGGCTGGTATTTCTGCCCCGCGTACAACGCCTACTACCCGGCCAGCGTTCCGTGCCCGGGCTATGGGCCGCCGCAGGGCTACGCGCCGGCACCTCAGATGTATGGCGCGCCGCCGGATATGTACGGCGTACCGCCGGACTACGTGCCTCAGCAGTAGCCTGGGGTCAAAGCCCGAATTCGGGCTCTGACCCCGAATTCATCAGCTCATCTCGATCGGCACGAAGATGCTCTGGTCGCCGCGCTTCACGAGCAGCGCCACCGTGCCTTTCGCTTTCGCAGTCGCCGAGCGCAGCTCCTCGGCGCTCTTCAGCCGCTTGCCGTTCACCGCGATCACCACGTCGCCCGCGCGGATGCCGGCGCGCGCCGCGGGGCCCGAGGCCTTCTCGACCACCAGGCCCTCCTCGCTCTGACGCAGCGCGAGGCCGAGCTTGCCGGTGTCCTCGCCCTGCTGCGAAGCGGGCTTGGCGCTCGCGACCTGGTCGGGCTTGAGCTCGGCCACGGTCACCGCGACCGTGCGCTTCGCGCCGTCGCGCCACACGTCGAAGTTGGCTTTCGATCCCGGCTTCACCGCCGCGACGAGCGGCGGCAGCTCGGCGGACCGATCGACCGCCTTGCCGTTGACCGCGAGCAGCACGTCGCCGGGCTGGATGCCCGCCTTGTCGGCCGGGCCGCCGGGCTCCACGGTAGACACCAGCGCGCCCTGCGGCTTGTCGAGGCCGAACGACTCGGCGAGCGACTGTGACACTTCCTGGATCGCGACGCCGATGCGGCCGCGCTCGACCTTGCCGTACTTGACCAGCTGCTCCTTCACCTGCGCCGCGACGTTGATCGGGATCGCGAACGAGATGCCCTGGTAGCCGCCGGTGCGCGAGTAGATCTGCGAGTTGATGCCGATCACCTCGCCCTTCATATTGAAGAGCGGGCCGCCCGAGTTGCCCGGGTTCACCGCGGCATCGGTCTGGATGAAGGGCACGTAGGTGCCGTCGGGGAGCGAGCGCGAGGTCGCGCTGACGATGCCGACGGTGGCGGAGTTCTCGAAGCCGAACGGCGAGCCGATCGCGAGCACCCATTCACCCACGCGCACCTGCGCCGGGTCGCCGAGCTTCACCACCGGCAGCCCGCTTGCGTCGATCTTCACCACCGCGATGTCGCTCTGGTGGTCGACGCCGAGCACCTTGCCCTTGAATTCGCGCCGGTCGGAAAGGCGCACGTGCACCTCGTCCGCGCCCTCGACCACGTGCGCGTTGGTGAGGATCACGCCGCCCGGCTCGACGATGAAGCCCGAGCCCATGCCCTGGCGGAGCTGCGGCTCCTGCTGCCGGTGCGGATTGCGCCCCTGGAAGCGGCGGAAGAATTCGTTGAACGGATCGTCCTCGTCCATGCCATCGAGCGCGTCTTCGTCGTCGGAGGACTTCGCTTTCAGGGTGGAAGTGATGTTCACCACAGCCGCCTTGTTGCCCTCGACGATGCTGGTGAAGTCCGGCAGCGTCTGCACCGCCGCGGGCTGCGCGACCTGCGCCGCGGGCGCCGCCGCGAACGCGTGCGAGGACGGAAAATCCGCCGCCCCCGCCCAGTATCCGCCCGCGATGAGCGCAGCCGCGCCCAAGCCGGCAAAAGCCAACTTCGCCTTCATTGGAAACTCCTTGATTGTTTTAGTGCGTCGTTGAACGCACAGATACGATCAAGACACGATCAAGCGCGCCGGAGTTCCTGTCGGCCTACGGCGCCACGCCGCGGCTTTGTAACGAATCATTTCGACAGGAAAACGAAAGGTCCCTGGATCAGGGAACGGCGCAGTCGCGAGGCGCCGGCGGATCGCCGGGCTCGCTCGCGCCCGGGGAAGTCGTCTCGTCGAGCACGAGGTCGACCGCCTTCAGGAAGACGGCCATCGGCGGCTCGTCCTTGTCGGCCATCCACTTCTCCAAGTCGGCGAGCGGCACGCGCAGAAGGCGCGCAAGCCTCTTCGCTCCTCCGGCCCCCTCGGCCGCTTTCTGCAGAGTTCTGCTGTAAACGCTGACGGACATTGGTCTTCTTCTCCCTATTGGAACGGGGAGAATGGTCCCTTATGCGCGACCCGGCCACAATCGCTGCCCGCACTACAGCGGGGCCGATTTTGTAAGGGTTCGTCGCGGCGAAACGCCGCGGTCAGGCGCTGCCCAGGCCCGGCCCGTCGGCGAGCAGCACGATGTCGACAGCGGCGAGGAACTGATCGAGCGGCGGCTGCTCGAGGCCGCCGATCCAGCGCGTAAGCGTCGCCCCCGGCACGCCGAGCTGGCGCGAGAGCGCGTCGAGCCCGCCGAGCACCTCGCAAGCACGATGCAAGGTGCGGGCATAGACCGTCACCCGCGACTTGGAAAGCGGCGGACAGTCAACCGCCAGGATGACCGGTTCGGCCACGGCTGAGAGGCGCCGACGACGCGGCGCTCAGTCTTCTTCCGGTGCGGCCTTCAGGAACTTGGCCTGGGCGAACTCCTGCAACGTCCCGATCGCCGTCGCCACCTTCGCGCCGTACGACGGCGCGAACTCGATCGTCTGCTCGCCCTCTTCCTCGGACTTCTGCTTCAGACAGATGTAACCGCCGTCGGAGATCGAAATCTCGATGTCCTTTTGCCCTTTGATACGCATGCCTCGTACCTCCTTGGGTCCGTGCATGCTAGTCCTTGCTATCTACGGGTATGGCGAAGCAGCAGGGCTCCGGTCGGACTACCCGAGCGAATTCAGGGTCAGAGCCCGAATTCGTTCGGTAGTCGAGTCTCTCTCTAGGTAGCGGTACATCGACATTTCAAGAATCGGGGTCAGACCCCGATTTCGCACAGCGCAGCCGACGCTACTTCGCCTCGCGTGGCGTAACTTGGCACTGAACATCTCTCACCAATCGGCTTTCTACTGACTCGTTACCCTCAACCCCTGCGATGCACCGGATCGTGACATGCTTCCAGTCCCAATCTCGATACGTGTCTATTTGCCCAGTATCCGGAAGCGCGGGTGCGACGGACCAGAGTTCGGGCTTGTCGGTGATCTCCTTAAGCGTCCACGTGCCGGCCGCCATCCGAAAGTTGATCTTGATGACCCCGCGGAATTCTTCGATATCGGCCCCTTCGAATGGGGGCGCGTCCATCCGCACCGTCGCTCTACCGTTTTTTTCAACTATTGCAGAGCCAAGGCTATGAGCGATTTGTTCGACTACGGGCTTCACCGTTCCCAACCGCTCAACCAAGCGATCGATCGTTTGCTTTGATCTATTCATCGCGATGTCCTCTTTCTCTTCGGCGACAACCGTGCTCGTTCCAATCCCCCACGCGACAGCCGCAATTAGAAGATCCGGAATAATCGCCATTAGGCCACGCCATGGTTACCTTCTGACAGCCGCGCCATTATTGCTGTCGATGTCCTGCCTCCCGAGTCCCATGCATCTGCCTCTTCTGGAAGCACCCGGTAATCATGGTAAGTTTTCGAGTACATCTGTCGGGCGGCGTTAGCGTCATTTCGACATTCCGCAGACCTAAGTTTCGCTGCCCTCAGCTTGGCGGCGCTTTCGTTACACTGCTTGGCCAAGCTATCCAGCTCTGCTTTAGTTGGAGGGGGTTTTCGCTCCTTGCAAGCAATGTACGACTGCTCTTGCCGCAAGAACTGAGACATTAGGCGCTTTTCCTCGGCGATGGCTATTTCGTAGTCCTCGTTCGCCAGCGCGTATGCTCTGCCGTGATGCTCGAGGTTTGTAATCGTGGTATTTCGGGCAACGCGGTCAGCGCCGTATATGCTCTTGTACAAAGCATTAGCGCATGGGCGGCGCGAATCCGAAGGTACAAGTGGCTGCTTTACTGCATCCACCGAAACGTTCTCCGGTACACCAAGTTCATTTCGAATCTGGTCAGCTGTCAAACCCTCCCCCGCCTGTCTTTTTGCAACAAGACTCCACTGTTCAGCATGCCTCGTCTCGTGGTAGAGAGTGTCTCCGAGTTCCGCCGCCTGCTCGGCACTCAGCCGCTCGCTCTGCACGAGTGACGGGTTGATTGCAATTTCCCAATCCCTGAACCGCAGTACTCCGTTATAACTACCTAGTCCCGTTGGGGTAGTGATGTCCGGCGCCGGAAAACCGGCACTGGCCGCGCGCGCGTCGACCATCGCTTGGAGTCGCTGAAGCCGCGCAGCCCCGTTCAGGGAAGGCCAGTCCTGCTGCAACTTCTCCATATCGTCAGCGAATGCGTCGATCTCTGCCGGCGCGGACATCCCAATACCCTGGCAAGGCATGCGCGGAGCCGGGTTCGCGCAAGGTTGGGCGGGGCCGCCAGCTCCCCCCGGATTCCTAAGCGCGATTGTCATGGCTGCGAGCTAGTCCGCAGATTGGCGCCCCTTTGCAGAAATCGACGATGACGCACACCTTCTCTCGCGGACTGAGCTGCTGGTTCGTCAACATGGCGTCCAGGAGGGCCTTGTCGCGACCGAAAATCGCTACGACCTCTACAAGTGAATACAGATCGCCCCGAAGCACAAATCCATGTTTTCGGCCCACTTCGACGATTTCATGAACGAAGCTCGCCAGCTCGTCGTCTGACAGCGTTTTGATCGGGATCGCAACCCGCTCTTCGCTGGAATTCTCAAATCGCTGACGCAACGCCAATGCTATATCCGCTTCCGTCTTCCGAAACGAAAGCTCCGTCAGCAACCGCCACTGAGCGGGTCGTATCGTGAGCACTGAGGCCTCGCACGATTTCTGCGCGCTATCCGAACGCATGTAGCGATGGCGAACGCGTCTTCTAAATCAAAGCTACAAGTGAGTGTACGCAAGCGCTGCTCGCGTCTTCAATGCCCAAGTGTCTTTTTGCTAGCGCCCGTTCTAGATCTTT
>DASYPG010000519.1:0-3031 GCA_036006885.1 Burkholderiales bacterium
CTACGATCCCGCCGCGGGGCACGAGGCGAAAGCGATCTTCAAGGGAAGCAAGACGGTGACGATCGTCGACTCTGCGTCTGCGGCGCTCGAAGGCGCCGACGCGCTCATCATCGTTACCGAGTGGCAGGAATTCCGTAGCCCGGATTTCGCCGCGATCAAGGCGAAGCTGAAGACACCGGCGATTTTTGACGGCAGGAACCTCTACGATTCGTCTGTCTTGAAACAATTGGGGTTTGAATACTTCGCCATTGGTAGAAAGACATAAAGGCAGGGAGAAAGACGTAGACACTTCGAAGGCGAGGGTGCTGGTCGTCGGGGACGTGATGCTCGACCGCTACTGGTTCGGCGAGGTGTCGCGCATCTCGCCGGAGGCGCCGGTGCCGGTGGTGCTGATCGGACGCGAGGAGCAGAGGCTCGGCGGCGCGGCCAACGTGGCCTGGAACTGCAAGGCGCTCGGCGCGCACACGCGCCTGCTCTCGGTGGTGGGGCGCGACGAGCCCGGCGCGCAGCTCGAGAAGCTGATCAAGAAGGAGGGCATCGAGGCGAGCCTGCACCGCGACGGCAAGCTCGACACGACGCAGAAGCTGCGCGTCATCGGCCGCAAGCAGCAGCTCCTGCGCATCGATTTCGAGAAGCCCCCTTCGCGCGAGGTGCTCGCGGCCAAGCTCAAGGAATTCAAGAGCGCGCTCGCCGAATGCGACGTGGTGATCCTCTCCGACTACGGCAAGGGGGGCCTCACGCACATCACGGAGATGGTGCGTGCGGCGCGCAAGGCCGGCAGGCGCGTGCTCGCCGATCCGAAGGGCGACGACTATTCGCGCTACAAGGGCGTGAGTGTCATCACCCCGAACCTCGACGAGCTGCGCCGGGTTGTCGGCAGCTGGAAGGACGAGAAGGACCTCAAGGGGCGCGCCCAGGGCCTGCGCGACAAGCTCGGCCTCGAGGCGCTGCTCTTGACGCGGGGCGAGCAGGGCATGACCCTCTTCAGGAAAGGCGGGTCGGTGACCATCCCGGCCGTGGCACGCGAGGCCGAGGTGTTCGACGTGACCGGTGCCGGCGACACGGTGATCGCGACCCTCGCCGTAATGCTTGCCGCCGGAGCCGCCCTGGAGGCCGCAATGCGCATCGCCAACCGCGCCGCGGGTATCGTCGTGGGTAAACTCGGAACCGCAGTCGCGACCCATGTCGAGCTTTTCGGCGACATGCGGAGGCGGGCTCAAGACCGATCGAAGACAGGCGAGAAAGACTAATCATGTACTACGTGGTCACCGGGGCCGCCGGATTCATCGGCTCCAGGATCGTCGAGGCGCTGAACCGCGCCGGCGTCACCGACATCGTTGCCGTCGACAACCTCAGCCGTTCGGCCAAGGTGGCGAACCTCACGCGCCTGGAGATCGCCGACTTCCTCGACAAGGGCGAGTTCCTGCAGCGGCTGGAGAGCTTCGACGGCGCGATCGAGGCGGTGCTGCACCAGGGCGCGTGCTCCGACACGATGGAGCAGGACGGGCGCTACATGATGGAGAACAACTACCGCTATTCGAAGACGCTGCTCGACTGGTGCCAGGAAGCCGAGGTGCCGCTGCTGTACGCGTCCTCGGGGTCGGTGTACGGGGCGAACGCCGAGTTCCGGGAGGAACGCGCCTGCGAGCGCCCGCTCAACGTCTACGGCTACTCGAAGTTCCTGTTCGACCAGCTGGTGCGGCGCGCGCTGCCCGGCAAGACTGCGCAGATCGCGGGCTTTCGCTACTTCAACGTCTACGGCCCCAACGAGGCGCACAAGGGCCGCATGGCCTCGGTCGCGTTTCACGCCTACAACCAGCTCGCCGCGACCGGCAAGGTCCAGCTCTTCGAGGGCTCGGCAGGTTACGGCAACGGCGAGCAGCGCCGCGACTTCGTGCACGTCGACGACGTGGTCGACGTCAACCTCTGGTTCCTCGAGCACCGCGAGGTGTCGGGCATCTTCAACTGCGGCACCGGCCGCGCGCAGACCTTCAACCAGCTCGCCTCGGCGACGATCAACGCGGTGCAGGGCAGCGACCAGACCGCGCGCGAGCTGGCGCAGCGCGGCTTCATCGAGTACATCCCGTTCCCGCAGGGCCTCAAGGAGCGCTATCAGAGCTTCACCGAGGCCGACCTGTCGCGGCTGCGCGCGGCGGGCTACCGCGGCGAGTTCAGGACGGTCGAGCACGGCGTGGCCTCGTACGTGAACGAGCTGAGGCGCGCGTAGCGGGGGGCGATGAAGCGCACGATCGAGGACTTCATCGGCAATACCCCGCTGGTCCGGCTGCAGCGCTTGCCGGAATCAGACAAGAATGTCTTGTTGGTGAAGCTCGAAGGCAACAATCCGGCCGGCTCGGTGAAGGACCGGCCGGCGATCGCGATGATCCGCCACGCCGAGGCGCGCGGCGAGATCAAGCCCGGCGATACCCTGATCGAGCCGACCTCGGGCAACACCGGCATCGCGCTCGCGATGGCGGCGGCGATCCGCGGCTACCGCATGGTGCTCATCATGCCCGAGCACCTCTCGGCCGAGCGCCGCCAGACGATGCGCGCTTACGGCGCCAAGATCATTCTCACGCCTCAGAAGGGCGGCATGGAGGGCGCGCGCGACCTCGCCGACAAGATGGTGCGCGAGGGCAAGGGCACGATGCTCGACCAGTTCGCCAACCCCGACAACCCGCGCGCGCACTACGAGACCACCGGTCCCGAGATCTGGCGCGACACCGAGGGCAAGATCACGCACTTCGTCTCGAGCATGGGCACCACCGGCACCATCATGGGCTGCTCGCGCTTCTTCAAGGAAAAAAAGCGCTCGATCCAGATCATCGGCTGCCAGCCGCAGGAGGGGTCGCAGATCCCCGGCATCCGCAAGTGGCCGGAGGCCTACCTGCCGAAGATCTACGAACGCGCCCGCGTCGACCGGCTGGAGTACGTGACCCAGGCCGATGCCGAGGAGACCACCCGCCGCCTGGCGCGGGAGGAGGGCATCTTCGCCGGCATCTCCTCGGGCGGCGCGATCCACGTCGCGCTG
>DASYPG010000520.1:0-4146 GCA_036006885.1 Burkholderiales bacterium
AGCTTCAGCTCGCAGCCCGCCACCGGCAGGCCGATCACGCCCGGGCGGTCCATCGCGAAATGCACCGAGGTCGCGAGCGGCGAGGTCTCGGTCGAGCCCCAGGCCGAGAGCATGGCGAAGTCGCCGCCGCGCTTTTCCGCGTTCGCGAGCCGCAGCAGCCGGTCCCACAGGTTTTGCGGCAGCGCTGCCGCGGCGTAGAACACGACCTGCAGCTCCCGGAAGAAATTGCGGCGCAGCTCCGCGTCGCGCTCGAGGAACGGCAGCAGCAGGTCATAGCCTCGGGGCACGTTGAAGTACAGGCTCGGCGCGATCTCCTTCAGGTTGCGCGCCGTGGTCTCGGCCAGGCCGGGCACGGGCTTGCCGCCGTCGATGTAGAGCGTGCCGCCGTTGCGCAGCACGAGGTTGAAGTTGTGGTTGCCGCCGAAGGTGTGGTTCCACGGCAGCCAGTCGACCAGCACGGGGGGCTTCTCCTGCACGAACGGCCACGCCTGCGCCAGCATCTGCTGGTTCGCGCACAGCATGCGGTGGGTGTTGACCACGCCCTTCGGGATTCCGGTCGATCCCGAGGTGAACAGGATCTTCGCCACTGTGTCGGGTCCCACCTTGCGGTGCTCGCGCTCGAGGGTCGAGCCCGGATTGGTCTCCAGGAGCTCCGCCACCGGCGTCGACTTTGCCTTGACCGCCTCGAGGGCGGAACCGAACTTGTCGGGCTCGGCCGCGTATACGAGTCCCGGCTTCGCCAGCTCGAAGATGGCCTTCAGCTTGCCGAAGTCCTTCGACATCATCGAATACGCCGGGGAGATCGGCAGCGCCGGAACGCCGACGTGCATGGCGCCGAGCGCGAGCAGGGCATGGTCGATGCCGTTGTCGGAGAGGATCGCGACCGGCTTTTCGGCGCCGAGCCCGCGCTCGAGCAGCGCCTGCCCGATGCGGCGCACCGCTCCGTAGGCCTCGCGGTACGAAATCCTGCGCCACGCTTCGCCCTTGCGCTGGGCGAGAAAGATTCGCGCCGGCTCGCGGTCGGACCACTGCACCAGCCATTCGGTGATGCAGCGCGAATACGGCCCGAGCTTCTGCGGCGAGCGCAGGATCAACGCGCCGTCGGCGCGCTTTTCGAGATCGACTTCCGCCGGCGCAAACCGCATGGCCGAAGTCTACAATGGGCTCAATGCGCGGCTGGATTGCATTGCTTTTTCTCCTCGTTTTCTCCGGCTCGGCGCTCGCGCAGGCCTTCCCCAGCCGCACCGTGACGCTGGTGGTGCCCAACCCGCCCGGCGGCGCGATCGACATCCAGGCGCGCATCTACGCGCAGAAGCTGCAGGACCTGTGGGGCCAGCCGGTGATCGTGGACTACAAGCCCGGTGCCGGGACGCTTCTCGGCATGGAGCACGTGGCGAAGTCGGCGCCCGACGGCCACACGCTGTGTCTCGTGGTGACGCCGCTCGTCATCCTGCCTGCGTTGCGCGAGAAGATGCCTTACGACACGCTGAAGGACCTCGCACCCGTGACCCTGACCGGCGTGTCGTCGATCATGATCGCGGCGTCGCCGACGCTGCGGGCCGGCAACATCGCCGAGCTGATCGCGCTGGCGAAAAAGCAGCCGGGCAAGCTGACCTATGCGAGCCCGGGGCTCGGCAGCTCGATGCACCTCGCGGGCGAGCTCCTCAAGATGGAGGCGGGCATCGATCTTCTGCACGTGCCCTTCAAGGGCGGAGTGCAGGCCTATCCCGAGCTGATGGCCGGACGCATCGACCTGCAGCTCGATCCGACCTTCGGCATCTACCGCCACGTCAAGGGCGGAAAGATGAAGGCGATCGCCGTAACGAGCGCGCGGCGCGATCCCGCGGCGCCCGAGGTCCCCACGGTCGGGGAAACCCTTCCGGGTTTCAATGTCCTGAGCATCAACGGCATCGTCGCCGCCGGCGCCACGCCGCGCGAGTTGGTGAGCAGGATCAGCGCCGACTTGCGCAAGCTGCTGCGCGAGCCGGACACCACCAGGCGCCTCGAGGAGCTCGGCATCGAACCGGTGGGCAACTCGCCCGAGGAGTTCGGCGCCTTCATCAAGAGCGAGATCGAGCGCTGGAAGCGAGTGGCCAAGGCCGCGAATGTGAAGATGGAGTGACATGACTTTCTTTACCGAGATCTCAGGCGTGAGGATCAAGGACATCGACGTCGACGAATTCCGGCGGACGATGGACCGGTACGCGGTGTGCGTCATTCGCAACGAAAATCCGGTCAGCGACGCCGAGCATGTCGAATTCAGCCGGCGCCTCGGGCCGCTGCTGCCGATGAAGATGCTCACCATGGTGGGAAAGTCGAAGTCGCGCTTCGCGCATCCCGAGATCATCGATATCGGCAACATCGACGCTGAGGGCAGACTCCTTCCGGACGACGACCGCCGCCGCGCGTACAACCGCGGCAACCTGCTCTGGCACACCGACGCGTCGTACGACCAGGCGCGCGGGGTCTATTCGCTGCTTTCCTGCCATTCGATCCCGCCCGGCGGCGCCGACACCGAGTTCGCGGACATGAGGGCCGCATACGATTCACTCCCCCAAGAAACGAAGGAAAGGATCGAAGGGCTGGTCGTCGAGCACTCCGTCTGGCATTCGCGCGCGCTCGCCGGAATGACCGATGTCAGCGATGAGGAAAAGGCGACACGTCCGCCGGCGCGCCACCGTCTGGTGCACAGGCACCCGGGGTCGGGCCGCAAGGTGCTGTATCTCGCTTCGCATGCTTCCCGGGTGCTGGGAATACCGCTCGAGGAGGGCCGCGCGCTGCTTCGGGAGCTGATCGAGTTCGCCACCCAGCCGCAGTTCGTGTACCGCCACAAATGGCGCATCGGCGATCTGCTGGCATGGGACAACCAGCAGAGCATGCACCGCGGCACGCCGTTCGACGACACGAAGTACCCGCGCGACATGCGGCGCACCACGGTGATCGAAGAGGTCGCGGCGTGAAACGCACGCTGCGTAGCAACCTCGAACGCGGCGACACGGTCTGGGCCGGGCGGCGCGCGCAGTGGCGCGCGCTCGGGCTGTCCGAGGCCGACATGGAGAAGCCGAAGATCGCGGTGGTGAACAGCTCCTCCGAGCTCTCGAGCTGCTTCAGCCACCTCGATGGCGTGGCGCGCGCGGCAAAGGACGCGATCCGCTCGGCCGGCGGCCTGCCCTTCGAGGTCCGCACCGCGGCGCCGAGCGACTTCGTCACCTGCGCCGGCCGCCGCGGCGGCTACATCCTGCCCACGCGCGACCTCATCACCAACGACATCGAGGTGCAGGTCGAGGGCGCGCTGCTCGACGGGATGCTGTGCCTGGCCTCGTGCGACAAGACCGCGCCGGGGCAGCTCATGGCCGCGGGGCGGCTGAACATCCCGACCATCGTCGTGGTCTGCGGCTATCAGCAGAGCGGTGAGTACAAGGGCGAGCACGTCGACATCGAGGAAGTGTTCCTCAAGGCCGGGTACCTCGCCTCGGGCGGCATCACGCTCGAGGACCTCACCGGGATGGCCGACAACGCGGTGCGCTCTCCCGGCGTGTGCGCCGGAATGGGCACCGCGAACTCGATGCACATCGTGTGCGAGGCGCTCGGCATGACGCTTGCCGGCGCCGCGCCGGTGCTCGCCAACAGCGCGAGAATGATGGACTACGTACGCCGCTCGGGCGAGCGCATCGTGCAGATGGTGTGGGACGACTGCAAGCCGCGCGACATCATGAGCGCCGCGTCGATCGCCAACGCGGCGATGGTGGTGCTAGCGCTCTCGGGTTCGATCAACTGCGTGAAGCACCTGCAGGCGATCGTGCGCGAGAGCGGCATCGACGTCGACGTGTACGCGCTGTTCCAGCAGTACGCGGAGAAGGTCCCGCTCCTCGCGGCGATCCGGCCGAACGGCGCCGGCCGCATCGAGGAGCTGGAGGCCGCGGGCGGCGCCCGCGCGGTGATGAAGCGCCTCGAGCCGCTGCTACTGAAGCACGCCAAATCCGTATCGGGTGCAACCATTGGGGAAATTCTGGAAATCGCGACCGTCAAGGAAGACGGCGTCATCGCCAGCCTTGAGCATCCGCTCTCCAGGCGCCCCTCCATCGTCATCATGCGCGGCTCGCTTCTGCCCGGGGGCGGCATCCTGCGCCAGGGCGGCACGGGCGC
>DASYPG010000521.1:0-1883 GCA_036006885.1 Burkholderiales bacterium
GCCATCTACAGCTTCCCGCAGCAGTTCAGCGCGCTGCGGCCGCTGCTCACCGAATTCATGGAGAAGGCCTTCGGCGGCTCGCGCTACGGCGAGCAGCCGCTGGTGCGGGGCGTGTACTTCACCAGCGGCACGCAGGAAGGCAGCCCGATCGACCGCGTGCTCGGCACGCTCTCGCGCACCTTCAGCCTGGAGCGCAAGATCCTGCCGCCCTCGGCCTCGAGCGGCAAGAGCTACTTCATCAACCGCCTGCTCCACGACGTGATCTTCACGGAGGCGGGCCTCGGCGGCGGCAACGAGAAGAAGGAGCGGCAGCGCCGCTGGCTCACCGTGGGTGCGCTCGCCGGCAGCGCGGCGCTCACGGTCGGGTTGCTCGCGGCATGGACGCTCAGCTACTTCAACAACGGCGCGCTGATCGAGGACGCGACCAAGAAGGTGGCCGCGGTGAAGGGCAGCGTGGAGGGCGTGCCGCCGGCACAGGGGAGCGACATCGCGAAGGTCCTGCCGGTGCTGAACGCGCTGCGCGACCTGCCTTCGGGCTACGCGAGCCGCGACCTCTCCATCCCGGTGAGCCAACGCTTCGGCCTGTACCAGGGCGACGGTATCGGCGAGCGCTCCGTGGCCGCCTACCGGCGCGCGCTCGGCGACGTGCTGCTCACGCGGGTGTCGCTGCGGCTCGAGGAGATCCTCGCGCGGCCGCAGAACCAGGAGCAGCTCTACGTGGCGCTGCGCGGCTACCTCATGCTGCACCAGGACAAGTACCTCGACGCTGCCGACCTCTCGCGGCTGATGCTCTTCATCTGGAGCCCGGCGCTGCCGCGCGATTCGCTCGAGCTGATGGTCGACCTCGAGGGCCATCTCAAGGCGGCGCTGGAGGCGCGCCCGGTGCAGACGCTCGCGCCGCGCAACGACGCGCTCGTGAACGAGGCGCGGCGCGGCCTCGCCTCCATGCCGGTGGCCGACCGGGTGTACGCGCGCCTCAAGAACGAGCTGTCGGCCGACGCGAGCGTGCCGCCTTTCCGGGTGAGCGAAGCGGCGGGACCGAGCGCGGCGCAGGTCCTCACCCGGGCGAGCGGCCAGCCGCTCACCGCCGGAATCGAGGGTCTGTTCACTCGCGACGGCTATGTGAAGCTGTTCCGCGCCAAGGCCGAGAAGCTCGCGACCGAGCTCTCGAAGGAGGAGTCCTGGGTGCTCGGCGATTCGGGCGCGCGCGCGCAGAAAGTCGACCCCGCCAAGGTATTCGCCGACGTGCGCGAGCGTTACGCGCAGGACTACGAGAAGCAGTGGTCGGCGCTCCTTTCCGACGTGCGCCTCGCGCGCTCGAGCGGGCTCGCGCAGACCATCGAGCAGGCGAAAGTGCTGTCGGCGCCCGACTCGCCGCTGAAGCGTCTGGTCGTGGCCGCGGCGAAGGAGCTTTCCTTGGCGACCAATGAAGATGCCGCCAAGGCCGAGGCCGGAAAAGCGGCGAAGGAAGCATTGAGTACGAACCGTTACGGGAGCCTGTTCGCCGGGAGCGCCGCGGGCGCCAAGGTCTCGGCGGCGCGTCCCGAGGACGCGGTCGACGTGCGCTTCGCGCCGCTCAGGAACCTCGTGGCGCAGCAGGGCCAGGCGGGCGCGGCGCCGATCGACGGCGTGATGCAGTCGATGAGCGAGTTCTATACCCAGATGCGCGCAGCCGAGGAGTCGCTCTCGCGCGGGCAGGTGAGCACCGCGCTCTCCGCCACCGGCTCCAAGATGCGGGCCGACGCCGACCGCTACCCCGAGCCCGTGCGCACGGTGCTGAGGGATCTCGCGCAGACCAGCACCGGGCAGGCCGCCGGAGCGGCGCAGGAGAACATCAAGCGCGCGGTCAGCGGCTCGGCGTCGTTCTGCGCCAAGGCGATCGA
>DASYPG010000522.1:0-8886 GCA_036006885.1 Burkholderiales bacterium
TCGAGCGTCCCGGGCGAGGCGCCCGCGCCGCGCGAATCGACGCGCACGACCGCGTAGCCCTCGGGCACCCACTTCTCCGGGTCGACGACCTCCCAGACCTGGTAGCGGTTCGAGGAGCCCTCGAGGATCTCGGGATGACCCTCGACGAGGGCCTCCCAAGCCGCCGGATTGCTCTCTTGGAACGCGTAGCCCTTACCGTAGGGGCCGCAGGAGAGGATCACCGGGTAGCGCGCCTCGCGCTCGGGGAGGTAGACGTCGGCGCGCAGCTCGATCGCGTCGTCGATCCGGATCGCCGCGTTCCAGAGGACGCGCATCACAGGTGGCGCCCGAAGAACTCCACCGACAGCGCGAGCGCGCAGTCGGCTTCGGGCTTGCTGTAGGTGCGGCCGCCGTGGCGCGCGAACGCGTGGTCCGCGCCCGGATACTTGTGGATCGCCACCAGCGGATTGGGCGAGAGGCGCCGCTCGATGAGATCGTTCACCTCGGCCTGCACCCAGCGATCCTTCATCGCCATGTGCAGCATGAACGGCCGGTGGAGATTGCTTGCCTCCTTGATGCGGTGCTCGATGTAGGTGCCGTAGTAGGCGACCGCGCAGTCGATGTCGGTGCGGCAGCACATGAGATAGCAGAGCTTGCCGCCGAGGCAGTAGCCGACCGCTCCGACTTTCCCATTACATTCTCTAATGGATTTCAGGAATGCCGCGGTATCGGTCATGTCTTGCACCCCGAGGTCGTAGTCGAACTCGTAGTAGAGGTCGAACGCCTTCCTCACGTGATCTGGGTTGTGGTCGGAAAGCTCCACGCCCGGCGCCTGGCGCCAGAAGAGGTCCGGCACCAGGCACACGAACCCGGCCTCGGCGAACTCCTGGGCGTGGCGGCGCATCGTGTCGTTCACGCCCCAGATCTCCATGATCGCGATGATGGCGCCGGCGGGGGTCTTGTCGGGATAGGCGACGTGTGCGCCCATGATTCCGTCGCGCAGCTTGACTTTGATTTTGTCGGTTTGTTTCATCCAACAAAATCAATTCAACTTAAGCATACGGCGCGCATTGCCACCCAGAATCAGCTCCTTCTCCGCCCTCGGTATCTCCAGCGCGTCGATCGCAGCCAGAGTGCTGCGGATGAGAAGCCGCCCGTCCTCGGCGTCGAAAGGGGCGTCGGTGGCGAACACCGAGTGCTCGGCGCCGAAGAAGGCGTGGCCGCAGCGCGTGGCGGCGACGGCGCCGTTCACTGCGGTGTCGGCGTAGATCATCCTGTAATAGTCCATCGGCGGGCGCTGCAGGCCCGCCTTCTCGGCCTGCGGGTTCTTCTGCGAGGTGCCGAAGAAGATCTGGTCGAAGCCGAGCTGGATCTTGCCGGCGTAGAAGGGGACCATGCCGCAGTAGTGGTGGGTGACGATCTTGAGGCCCGGCAGCTCGTCGTAAAGCCCGGAGAAGATCAGGCGCGTGACGCACGCGGTCGTTTCGTAGGGCCAGCCGAAGGTGAACCAGATCTCGTTCTCGGAGGCCTTCTCGCTGGCGTAGTCGGCGCTGTTGGGGCCGCGGATCGGGTGGATCCACACCGGGAGGTCGTGCTCGGCCATGCGGCGGAAGATCGGCCGGAACTCGGGCAGCGAAAGCGGCTTGCCCAGCACGTTGGTGAAGAGCTGGATGCCGCGCGCGCCGAGCGTGCCGATCGAGCGGTCGATCTCCTCGAGGCAGGCCGCGACGTTGTTCGCCGGCATCGAGGCGATGAAGCCGGGGAAGCGGCTGCGATGGCGGCTCACCAGCTCGGCGAGGCCGTCGTTCGCGATGCGCGCCACCTGCGGCGTGAGCTCGGGGCCGCCGAGCTGCTCGATCGGCGGGTTGGCGAGCGAGAGCACCTGCTGCAGGCCGTCGAACTCGTCCATCATGCGCAGGCGCTCGTCCACGTCCCACAGCGTCGGCACCTCGGGAAAGGCGTTCATCGCCGGGTGGTTCGGCAGCAGCTCGCGCACCCGCTCGAACACGGTTTTCGGCATGAAGTGATTGAAGATGTCGATCATGGATCCACCGTGAATGAACCAATCCAGTTTAATCATGTTCCGGCGCTGCGTCAGGTCCGTACCTGACCGCGGCATCGAACTTGCTGTCCTGCAGGGATGGCCGGCCCGCTTGAGCTGACTTTCCTGCGCGACACCGCGACGCCCAAGCGGAGGGGACCCTACCGCGCGCTGCGGTTCGAAGGCGAGATCATCCGGTCCGAGGCCGGCGGACCGGTGGTCGCGAAGCACGTGCATCACGAGTGGCACGTGGACGGCGCGCCCTACTCGCGCCTCCAGATCGACTGCCGTGCGAGCGTTCATTTCGAGCGCATCGACGGCACGCGCTCAAAGCGCTACGGGCCTTACGTGAACGTGTCCTTCGTGGACGGCATCGCCTATGTCGAGCACCAGGTGTTCGCGTTCGTCGACCGCTCGATCCGCGATTGGTATTCCCACGAGAACGAGCAGCATTGGCCGCTGATGATCATCGAGCCTTCGGAATAGGCGGGGCCGTGCTCCGGCTGAGCTTCAAGGCTTTCGACAACCGCAGCGGCGGCGAAGTGAGCGCCGATGCCTTCACCCTGCATCGCGGCAGCCTGGAGGCCTGGCCCGAGGGGCGGCTGCTGGCGCGCCACGTCGACAATCAGTGGGAGGTGAACGGGCGCCTGTTCGTGCGCTTCGAGTGCGGCCCGGGCGTCACCTGCCTGTTCGAGACCTCGGATCAAGTCGTCGAGCGCTACGGTCCGTTCGACAGCCTGACCTGCGTCGACGGCGTGTTGTGGGCCGGCTCGGATGCCCTCGCCGCGCTGAAGGACGGCGCGTGGGCGTCGATGTCTACAAAGCAAGCTTGGCCGAAGCTGCGCCTCTCATCCTGACGCGCGAAGCGCTAGGCCGCGGCCCTGGCCGGCTTGCGGCGGATGGCGAAGCCGAAGAGCGGCACGCCGACGAGCAGCAACGCGTACACCGCGGGCTCGGGAACCGACACGAAGCTCTCGCTGCCACCGTTCGAGAACCCCTGCACGTGCAGCCCGACTTCAAGCGTGTTCGAATGCAGACCCTCGACGAGCTTGGAGAACGAGCCGGCAAAGGCGATGTTCAGCCATTCGCCGGGGTTGATGCCGCGCGGCTGCGTCGGGACGTTCGAGTCCAGGCCGAGATCCGAGGAGAAGGCGATCGAATTGCCGGCCGGCAGATTGGCCGGCGTCGCACCCCAGCCGAAGGACACGCCGGTGCTCTGGCTGATGACGCCCGGCGCGAGCGCGAGCTCGGGCGCCTTCCAGTCGAAATAGATATCGGTGATCGAGGACGCCTGCGGGCCGGTGTTGGTGAAAAGGAAATTCGCGATCCCGTTGCCGCCATCGGAGAGCGTGAGGCTGAGCTGCGTCGATCCGGCGCTGCAGTTGCCGTCCGAATTGAACGTGATGCAGCCGAATGAATAGGTTTGCGCCGCCTGCGCGGCGAACGCCGCGGCGGAAAGGAGCGCGCCAAAAACGAACCGAGCACAGTGCTTCACGAATCCCCCAGAATTTTTGTTGGACGGACCTTACGTGAGCACCCGCAGGAAGTACATACCCGGGAAGGCGGATTAGCTACAAAGACCTATTCGGCCTTGATGTTTGCGTCCTTCACCACGCGGCCCCACTTCGCGTAATCGGCCTTGATCTTCTCCACGGTCTGCGCCGGCGAAAGGATCTCGGTGTCGCAGCCGGTGGCGTTGATGCGCGCGACAAGGTCCTTGTCGGCGCCGGCTTTCGCGAGCGCGCTCGTGATCCGTTCCACCGCTTCGCGCGGTAAGCCGGCGGGACCGAGTAGCCCGTACCAGGCGGTTGAGTCAAAGCCCTTCAAACCTAATTCGTCCATCGTCGGCACCTCAGGAAACGCCGCTGAGCGCGTGAGCGAGGTCACCGCGAGGGGCCGGATCTTGCCGCTCTTCACCGCGCCCACCGCGGGGCCGAGCGACGAGAACAGCATCGGGATCTGCCCGCCCATGAGGTCGGTCATCGCCGGGCCGCCGCCCTTGTAGGGCACGTGGAGCAGTCTGGCGCCAGTCACGCTCTTGAAGTATTCGCCCGAGAGATGGTGCGGCCCGCCGACGCCCGAGGTGCCGTAGCTCCACTTGTTCGGCTCGCGCTTGGAGGCCTCGATCACGTCGGCCGGGGTCTTGAACGGCGTGGACGGATGCACCACCAGAAGGCTCCCGCTGCCGCACACATGGCCGAGGTGGGTGAACGACGAGAGGTTGTTGTAGCCCACCTTCGAAAGATGCGGCGCGACGGTGAGCGGCCCGCTATCGAAGTAGTAGAGCGTGTAGCCGTCGTTCGGCGCGCGCGCCATGAATTCCATCGCCACGCCGCCGGCGTTGCCCGGGCGGTATTCGAACACGAGCGGCTGCCCGAGCAGCGGCTCGAGCGCGCGCGCGAGCGGCCGCGCGCCCGCTTCGGCGGAGCCTCCGGGCGAATAGCCGATCAGCAGCCGGATCGGCTTGCTGGGATAACCCTGCGCGAGCGCCGTCGAAATCGCGGCCGCGCACAGGCCGATGACGCACGCAACTCTGAGCATGCCTCCCCCGTACCTGGAGAAACATGCATTGTAGTGGGGGCAGCCCCTAGCTGCACTTGATCCTGGGCTTGTACCCGCGTGCGCGCGCCGCGCAGACGCACTCGTAGAAGAGCTCGTAGCTCTCCTTCGATTCGTCCTTGACGCTGCCGTCCTCGGCGAGATGGCGCCACTTCCAACGGAAGGACGCCGCATGCGGCACATGGAAGATTTCGCAGGGCATGCTGCCTTATACGCGAATGCGCGATTTCCGGATGTCGCACGGCGCGGCGGGCAACTGTGGCCCAAACAGCAACGTCGGGATGTGCCGACGTCCTCGTGCTCAGTACCGCCGCTGCCCCTTGATCGCCCAGGGGAGCGCGATGGCCTCCTCGCCCTCGTTCCACTGAGGGCGCTGCGTGCCTTTGCGCGGACGCCCGGGCCGGTAGGTGACGCTGAAGATCTTGAGCGGCGGCACCGGGGGCGGCGCCTCCATGAAGCGGCAATCCGATTCGCACGGCATGCTGAGCTGCGCGCCCAGGCGCCGCCCGTCGAGAAGGATGGTGTAGCGCAGCATGTGCGCCGAACCCGCTGCCGGCTGCGCCACGATGTCGTACTTGCCGAGCTTGAACCGGCGCGGCAGCAGCCCATTCATAGCGGCCGCTCGACTTTCTTCTCGCCCCACACCGCCCAGTACTCGCCGCCGCGCTGCTCGACCTTGAAGTCAACCACGTACTCGGGATCGGCGCCGTGCACGCTGCGCGCGTTGCTCTCGGTAGGGTCGCCGTCGAAGTTCTCGCCGTACACCAGCAGGCCTTCGCCGCGGCCGCGCTCGAGCGCGAGCTTGCAATGCGCAAGCCGCTCCTGGCCGGCGAGGGTGTCCGACCAGGGCCGCGAGCCGTCGACGTTCGGCCCCCAGAGGAGCTGGTTGCAGGCGCCTTTCAGGCGCCCGATCGCCGGCGCCCACAGGCTCATGACGATCGCGCCGTCGGACTTGCGTACGCCGCTCCAGCTGCTGTCCTGCTCCGGAAGGTAGACGCCGCGCGCCTGGAATGCCTTGCTTCGCGAGACCAGGTGGCGGGCGCGCTTGGTAGTCGCACGGACGCTGCCGCGCCGCGCCGCTGTGCCCGGCCGGCCCTGGAGCGCCGCGTCGCACAAGGCGACGACCGCGGTCTCGCCGAGCCGCTCTGCGTTCTCGCGAAGCTGCCGCAGCTCCGCGAGACCGAGTCGACCTATGCGCTCGGCCGTCCACTCCTGGCTGCGTCGCGGCCTGAATGCCATCTTTGCCGGTTGCATTTCGATCTCGATGCCTATGTGGCGATATGGGGCGGTATGCGGCGAATCCGGGCCGCACTCGCGGGCACGATCGAGGAAGGGATGGGACTGCCGCAACCTGCTACCGGCTACTCGGGACGCGGCGATTCGCTGCCTGGGTATCCTGCGCACCCACTGTAGCACAGCTGCCGCTATACAGGGTTGCAGCCGCGGGCGGCCAGGTCCACCATGACCGCATGGGTACAGACGACCCAAAGGCGCACGGCATGCTTCCGCTTTTCCTGGCGGTGCTCCTGGTGCAGGAAAAGGTCTATCACGCAAGCGAGCAGGTTTCCCCGGCGAGCCACCCGGATCCCAACTCGGTGGCGTCGTTCATCGCCGCGGAGGTGCAGTTGTACGAATACGCCGAGGACCCGGCCACACCGCCGTGGATCATGAACCGGGACCCCTGCGCCGGGCGGTTCCTCAACGACGGACGCGAGCTGCACTTTTTCGACGGCACGCCGGCCAAGTGCCGGCTCGCGGTTCAGGCCGAACCGCTCGGCGCGATGATCGCGAAGCTCACTCGGGCGCCGCGCGAGGCGCCTTAGCGCTGGAGTCCTTGGAGTCGGGCCGCGCGAGGAGCGCCTCCAGCACGCTCGGCTCGATCGGCTTGCGGTAGAACACCTCGCAGCCCGCCTGCAGCGCCCTGCTCTCCAGGTGCTGCTCGGGCAGCCCCGAGATCGCGATGAATTGCGTGTTCTCGAGCCCGGGCTCGTAGCGGAGCTGGCGCGCGATGTGGTCGCCCTCGAAGTCGGGGAGGCCGATGTCGAGGATGATGATGTCGGGGCGGAACGTGCGCGCGATGTCGATCGCGGCCATGCCGTTGATCGCGAACTGCACCTCGTGGCCCATCATCTTGATCAGGAGCGCCATGGAATGCACCGAGTCGAGGTCGTCTTCGACCACCAGGACGCGCCGCTTGGGCGAAGAGTTCGGCTTCAAGCGATGAAGAGTGGCCACGGGTTCGTCGATGTGGGGTTGGTGTTTGTTCTCGAAGTCCCAACCGAGCACGACCATGGTAACGCAGTTGGGCAGGTTCCCGCCTTCGATACCCTGTCGCTGAACCAACGAAAATCAAGTAGTGGTAACGCTACTTCACGACCACCATGCCGTGCATCACGGGGTGCAGGCGGCAGATGTAGCTCATCTCGCCGCTCTTGCGCGCGACGAACTTGAAGCTCTTCCCCGTCGGCAGCTCGCCCGACTCGACCTTGGCTTCGGCCGCAGTCACGGTGTGCGGAACGATGTCCTTGTTGGTCCAGACGATGGTGTCGCCGGCGGCGACCTCCAGGCGCTCGGGCACGAACTTCATGCCCTCGATGCGCACGGCGTGCGTCTTTCCCGCGGCGTGCACCGCCGCGGCCCCGAAAACGAGCGCGGCGGCGAGCACGATCCGAAGAAAAGCTTTCATCGCTACTTCAGCGAGGCCTGCAGATGCTTGGCGTGCTCGAGGTGCGCCTCGAAGGCCGGCCGGACCTTCTCGATCAGTCCTTTCAGCTCGGCGTTCTTCGCGTTCGGGATGAGCACTTTGTCGATCGCGCCGAGCACCTGCTCGTGGTAGGCGACTTCGTTGTCGACATAGGCCTTGTCGAACTCGGCACCTTTCAGCTTCTTCAGCTTCGCTTGGGTGTCTTTCGCGGCGCTCTTCAGGCTCTTGCTGGTGTCGCTCTCCGCGGGCTTCACGTTCAGCTTCTTGGCTAAGGCGCCAGCCTGCTTGTTGACCGCCGTGTGGTCGGTGATCATCTGCTGCGCGAACTGCTGCACTTCCTTGTTTTTGCTGTGCGACTTGGCGATCTTGCCGGCGTCGACGTCGATCTTGTTCGCCGCCACCACGATGCCGGCGATCTGCGGATCGCTCGGGCCTTTGTCCTGCGCAGCGGCGATTGCGAATACGGATGCGGCGGCCAGGCTGGTCGCCAATTGCAGCGCTCTCATGATGCCTCCTTGGGATGGGTACGGTGGGTGCGGCACATTGGATGACGCAGGCGCCGTGCCCGTTCCGGCCACACCCAGGATAGGGTTTTCTAAGGCTTGACCAGCGGCGGGTCGCTGCGCCGGCGCCCCCCGCGCAACGGCGGGCTCGCGCCTCGGCGGCGGTCCCGCGCCTTGTGGCTCACGTGGATGATGGCCTCGGCGCCGCCCATGCACAGCACCCAGTTGAAGAGCGCGGCCCATTGCACGCCCAGGTTCTGCCACTCCATGAAGAGAAACAGGGCGGCAGCCAGGGCGGCGGTGCGGACGATCCAGGGCCAGATCAGCATGGTCGGATCCCTTTTATCGCGCCGCCGGCGGGAGAGCAATACCTCGGAGGGCGGTGGCACCCATGCCACCCGTACTCAATTGCAGAAGCCGAGGATCTTCTCCTCGGGCGAGCACGCCTTGACGGCCTTAGCCGCCTTGGCCGCCTTCGCCCGCTCGGCCACGCAGTTGCGGATCTCGCGCGCGACCGGCGGATAGTAGGTCCAGCCCTTGTTGAGCGCGGGAAGCGCGAGGTCGACCTCGCGCCACTTGGGATGGCCGCTCGCCTGCAGCGTGTTGAAGTTCTGGCACAGCGAGCGCGCGAAGCGCACGAGGTACTCGGTGGTGGCCTGCAGCTTGTAGTCGTAGGTGACGAGGAACGCGCCGACCGAGATGGTGGTGAAGTTCTCCGTGAGCAGGTTCGGGTAGCTCGTCGCGCGCACCGTCGAGGGCGCGTAGATCGAGAGCGGGCGTTTGCTGGTCGGATGCTTCGGGTCGAACTTGAGCAGCTTGATGAACTTCTGCGCCTCGGGCTTCATGTTGGCGATGATCGGCGCGGGCTGGCCCGCGGCCACCACCGCGACGTCGATCGACTTGTCGGTGATCAGCTTGACCAGCGCCTCGTCGTTCGGCATGAAGGTGGCGTTCGCCTCGGGCATCGGCCGGTCGAACATCATGCGGTAGAGGGTGTGCGTGATGAACGCGGCACCGCTGCCGACCAGGCCGCCGTTGATCTTCGCGTCCTTCAGGTCGTGGAGGTAGTTGAACGGCGAATCGGCGCGCGCGATGTAGTG
>DASYPG010000523.1:0-6422 GCA_036006885.1 Burkholderiales bacterium
GGTGCGCTGGTCCGAAGAGCGCTCGCGCGACACGCGCTCAAATGCCGCCGAGTCGGCGGCGATCCTGTTGCCCGCCGGCATCAAGCGCGTGCTCCTCGTGGCGCACGGCTTCGACATGCCGAGGGCGAGCGCCGAGTTCGCATCCGCGGGCCTGCAGGTGACGCCTGCACCCACCGTCGTGACGGGAGAGCGCTTCAGGTTCGACCAGCCCGGCGATCTGCTCCCGAGCATGAGCGCGCTGCAGGGCAGCTACTACGCGCTCTATGAGCTTCTTGCTGAAGCCGTGCGGCGCCTGAGGCACGCTTTCACTGGTTCTGCTCCTTGAAACCGATCGCGCTAACCACCCGGCTCCACTTTTCCTGCTCCTTGGCGAGGAACGCTGCGTAGTCCTGCGGCGTGCCCGGCGAGGCGAGGCCACCAACTTTCGCGAACTGCTCGGTCACGGCGGGCGACTTCAGCGCAGCGACCGCAGCGGCGTTCAGGCGTTTCTGGATGTCGGCAGGCGTGGCCGCCGGGACGACCAGGCCGTACCAGTTGTCCGAGGTGACGTTGGGGTAATTCATTTCGGCCGTGGTCGGCACCTCGGGCAGCGTGGGCGCGCGCGTCGCGCTGGTGACCGCCAACGCTTTCAGCTTTCCGCTGCGGATATGCCCGAGCAGCACCGGCACGTCGAAGATGCCCATCTGCACCTGTCCGCCGACGAGGTCGTTCACCGCCGGCGCGGCGCCCTTGTAGGGCACGTGCACGAGATCGATCCTGGCCTCCGACTTGAGCAGCTCGCCCGCGAGGTGGGTGATGCTGCCTCCCCCGGCGGAGCCGAAGTTCACCTTGCCGGGATTCTTCCTCGCGTGCTCGACGAGCTCGCCGACGCTTGCGACCGGGAGGGACGGGTGCACCGCGAGGACTTCCGGGACGCGCACGACCAGGGTGATCAGCGCGGCGTCCTTCTTGACGTCGTAGGGCAGCTTGGCGAACGCGTAAGGCGCGATCGACAGGGTGGAGCCGCTATTGAAGCCGAGCGTATAGCCGTCGGGGGCGGACTTCAGGGCGCGGTCGACGCCGAGCACCCCGCCGACCCCGCCGATGTTCTCGATGATCACCGGCTGGCCGAGCTCGCTCGACATGCCCTGCGCAAGGCCCCGCCCGAAAATGTCGGCGGGCCCGCCTGCCGGAAAGGGCACGATCATTCTTATGGGCTTCGACGGATAGGCCTGCGCCCACGCGAGGAGTGGGGCGAGAAGCGCGCAGAGCAGCAGTTTCTTCATGGTCGGTCAATTCTACTGGCCCGGGTCGGTCCCCGGCGCGCAGGGCGTCCCCAGGCCGCCGGCAAACAGGGCGGCCATCGCGGCGTCCGCGGCGACCGCGTGCCCGTGGCGGTTCCAGTGGCGGTCGACCGGCCAATGATCGAGCTTGAGCCGCGAGCGCGAGTATTCGGCGACGAACAGCGGCCCCAAGTCGACGACCTTGAAGCCGAGCTGCGCACCGCGCTCGAGCAGCCTCCGGCGAACATCGGGCGATTCCTTGGGCGCAACCGTGGCTCGGCCTTCGTAGATCGCGTAGCGATCCGAGTCGACGAGCAGCACCGTGCAAGCGGGCGCTACGCCCGAAACGCGCGGCAGCTCGGCGAGGAACCATTCGAGGATCTGGCGGCCGTCGTTCGCGGCGGGAG
This sequence comes from Burkholderiales bacterium, assembly GCA_036006885.1. Lineage (GTDB taxonomy): Bacteria > Pseudomonadota > Gammaproteobacteria > Burkholderiales > SG8-39 > SCGC-AG-212-J23. Next base: position 1,670 of record DASYPG010000523.1, read on the forward strand.
TCGGTTGCACGGACGTGACGGCGGCCGCCATCGCCGGCGAAGGGCCGCCGTGCCCGTTGCCGAGCGCGCGCAGCACGTCGCCCGGCGAGAACTTGAGGTTGCTTCGCAGGTAATCGTAGAGGGCCGAGCGGCCGACGGTCTTCTGCAAGGCTTGCACGATCGGGTTCGGAGTCAGGGGCACGAACCTGGGCACGAGCTCCGCGCCGCGTCGTTCGAGGTAGTAGCCACCCGGCCGCGGCACGAGGCTCTCGACGAAGTCGCCGTCGGTGATCAGGTACACGGCCGACGCCGGCGCGAACTCGGCGCGCGCGCGCCGCGCAAGCTCCAGGTAATCGCTCGCGGAGAGCGCGCTCAGTCCCATGCCGTAGACAGGGCGGCCCGCGCCGAGCCGGGTGCCGAGAATCCCCTGCAGCGTCTCGTCATACTCGTTCATCAGCGACTCGATGTAGCTGTCGCCGACGACGATCAGAGGATGCGATCCCGCGCGGAAGTCGAACGGCGCGACGTGCCCATAGTTGTTGGTCGTGCCGCGATGCGCGTTCAGCATGGCCCAGCCATGGGAGTATTCGTATGGCCTCGAGGCTTCGTAGCCGCGCAGCGGATAGTCCTGCGGCGCCGGGTTCGGCTGCAGGCCCGAATAGGTCGGCAGCACGCGGAACACGCACTCGAGTGCCGCGAGCAGCGCGGCCGCGCCCAACGCGAACAGGCTCCATGACTTCAATGCGTTGCGCATGGCGTCAAAAGTTGAAATAGATGAACTCCGACGTGCCGCGCGACGCGCTGACGATGGCGAGCAACATGACAGACGCCGCGAGCGCGCCGAACGCACTCCACCCTAGAGTCGCCCTGATGCGCACGTCGAGCCGACGCACGCGGCCGAGCGCAGCCATGATCTCCTGCGAGTTCGGACAGAACCATGCCAGCACGAGCAGCGCCGCGATCCAGCCGACCTGCCTCGAGCCCGCGAACGCGGTGAGGTCGTCGAAGCGCAGGCCGCTGGCGGCCGCGCCGAGCGTGGCCTCGAGCGCGCCCTTCCACTCCGCCGGCAATACCCAGCCGTTGGCGCCCGACATCGCCGCCAGCATGCGCAGCGCCGCGTCGAGCGAGGTAGCGCGGAAGAAGGTCCACGCGACGGTTACGGCGGCGAACGTCACGAGCACGCCGGCGAGCGTCGCGAAGCGCGAGTCGAGCCAGCGCGACGAGCCCGCGATGCGCTCCATCGCGGCCTGCCAGGCGTGGTTGATCACGAGGTAGAGGCCGTGCAGGCCGCCCCAGATCACGAACGTCCAGCCGGCGCCGTGCCAGAGGCCGCCGAGCAGCATCGTGATCATGAGGTTCACGTAGCGCCGCGTCTTGCCGCGGCGGTTGCCGCCGAGCGGGAAATAGAGGTAGTCGCGCAGAAAGCGCGACAGCGTCATGTGCCAACGACGCCAGAACTCGCTGATGTTCCGGGCCTTGTACGGCGACGCGAAGTTCAGCGGCAGCTCCACGTTGAACACGCGCGAGAGCCCGATCGCCATGTCGGAGTAGCCCGAGAAATCGAAATAGAGCTGGAGCGAATAGGCGAGCACGGCGCCCCAGGCCTCGAAGCCGGTGAGGACCTGCGCCGCCGAGCCGTCGAACGCGGGCGCGACGAACGGCTGGATGCCGTCGGCGAGGATCACCTTCTTGAACAGGCCGATCCCCAGCAGCGTCATCCCGGACACGACGTTGTCGATCCTGAAGCGAAACGTCTCGGCCCTGCCGAACTGCGGCATCATCTCGGCGTGGTGCAGCACCGGCCCCGCGATCAGGTGCGGAAAGTAGCTCACGAACAGCAGGTAGGGCATGAACCGCGCCTCGCGCACCTTGCCCTGGTAGGTGTCGGCGAGGAACGCGATCTGCGTGAACGTAAAGAACGAGATGCCGATGGGCAGCACGATCGGCGCGAGCTGCAGGTCGAGCCCGCCCGCCGCGCGGAACGAATCGACGAAGAAGTTCGCGTACTTGAAATAGGCGAGCGTGGCAAGGTTCGCGGCGAGCGCGACGATCAGCACGTGCTTCGCCTGCAGGCGGCTCTCGCCCGCGCGGCACTTGAGCAGCAGCTGCCCCAGGAAGAAGTTGACGACGATCGACGCGAGCAGCAGCAGCACGTAGCGCGGCGACCAGTAGCCGTAGAACACGATCGACATCAGACCGAGCCAACCCGCCGCGGCACGCGCCCAGCCGCGCGCGCACAGCACGAAGAACAGCGCGCAGGTCAGCGGGAAGAAGAAGCACAGAAACTCGTAGGAGTTGAACAGCATGGCGCCGCGCGGGCCCGCCTCACTGCGCCCGTTGCTGCGCCGAGCCGGCCCGCGGCGGCCCCACGCTCGGAACGCCGGTGTTGACGGCGACGCTCGGCACCGCTCGCGCGGGCGCCGATGCGAGTCGGCAAGCGACAACGACGATCACGATCTCGTAATACATCAGGTCCCAGTAGCCGATGTTCACGAACATGCCGCCGACGGCGTAGCCGACCAGGCTTACCTGGAACGCGCGTGCGAGCTGTCCCGCCCAGGCGTGCTGCGGCCTTGTCCTGGCGAGCGCGATCGTCCGCCGCGCGGTGCTCCAGGCGGCGAGCCCGAGGGACAGGAAGATCAATAGACCTACGTAGCCGTGCTCGCCCAGCATCTGGAAATAGACGCTGTGGGCCGCGTGCACGTCCTCGGGATCGGGTGCGTACCTCGCGAACGTGGTGCCGGAATACAGCTCGAAGCCGCCGCCCACGAACGGCCGGTCGTTCGCGATGTTGATCGCGGTCTTCCAGGCGTTGATCCGGCCCATCGCCGACGCATCTTCCTCGTAGGCCGAGATCGTATTCATCCGCTCGAACCAGTGCTCGGGCATCGCGGTGATCGCGAGCGGGACGAGCGGGATCAGGAGCAGTGCGAACCACACCTTGCGCCGGCTCTTGAACCAGAGAAACATCAGCATCGCGGAGACCGCGAGCAGCCCGCCGCGCGAGTACGTGCCGAGCACGGCGATGCCGCTGAGCACCATGGCGGCGAGCAAGCCGCGGCGAATCCACGTGGACTTGGACTCGCCGCGCAGGTAGTGCATCAGCGGGATGACCATGATCACCCCGACCGCGATCGCGTTGTTGTCGGATAGGAAACTGTCGCCGGGCGGGCCGTAGACGCGGTAGCCACCGCCAGTCAGCAGCGTGAAGGCGCCGCCTTTTGCGCCGAAGAAGCCTACCGAAATCACGATGACCCAGATCATCAGGTCGATGTGCTTGCGCGTGCGCAGCACCATGGCGCTGACGAGCACGAACAGGAACACCTTGAGGACTTCGATCAACCGATCGGTTGCCGCGGCCGGCTCGAGCGCGAACAGATAGGTTACGCAGGTCCAGGCGGGCAGCAGAATCAGGAGGCAGACCACCGCGTTCGGCTCGAAGCGGACCTCGTCCTTCGTGACGACGAGCCCGAGCAGCGTGACGGCGGCGACGATGGCGGCGAACGGAAAGTCGTACGCGAAGCCGAACGCAAACCTGTGCGGCGTCATGAGGCTGAGCCAGGCGAAGACCAGCACGCCGATCCACGGTCGAGACAGGATGAACGGCAGCGAGCCGAAGATGATGAGACTGATCGCGATGTCTCTCATCGCGTCAGCCTGCCCGGCCTAGGATCGCCCGAACGGCGCATGCGGCGCACCCCTACGTCGCTTTGCTGCTGCTGCGCGCCTTGGCAAGCGCCTGCCGCGCAAGCTCGAAGGCTGCCGCGGCACTGGAGAGCTTGTCCGTCTCCTGCATGATGATGTCGAGGACGAAGAGAACCGTCGCGGTGTTGGGGCTGCCCAGGCCCAGCGACCAGTCCATGACCTCTTCCGTACGCACGCCCAGCCGCTGGCCCAGCGCCTCGTAGCCGCCCACAAGCTCGGCGGCATGATCCACCGAGCACCTGCCGAACGCCGTGCCGGCGGTCACTTGCACAAGCCGAGGATCTTCTCCTCGGCCGAGCACGTTCTTGCGGGCTTCGCCACCACCTTTTGCTGCCCGGGGCGGCAGTTGCGCAGCTCCTTCGCTGTGGGCCCGTAGTAGGTCCAGCCGTCGTTGAGCGCCGGGAGGCTGAGCTCCACCTCGCGCCACTTCGGATGGCCCTTCGCTTGCAGTTCGGGGAACTGCTGGCATAGCTCACGCGCGAACCTGGTCAGGTGCTCGACCGTGCCCGGCAGGTTGTAGTCGTAGGTCACCAGAAACGCCCCGACGGAGATCGTGGTGAAGTCCTCCTTGATCAGGTTGGGATAGCTGGCCGTCCGGACCGTCGCGGGCGAATAGATCTTCATCGCCTGCTTGCTCGCCGGATTGTTAGGATCGAACTTCAGCAGCTTGATGAACTTCTGCGCCTCGGGCTTCATGTTGGCGATGATCGGCGCCGGCTGCCCGGCGGCCACCACCGCGACGTCGACCGACTTGTCGGTGATCAGCTTGATCAGCGCCTGGTCGTTCGGCAGGTAGCTTGCCGCGGCATCGGGCATCGGACCGTTGAACATCATCCGGTACAGCGTGTGCGTGATAAACGCGGCGCCGCTGCCCACGAGGCCGCCGTTGATCTTCGAGTCCTTGATGTCGTGTAGGTAGTTCAGCTCGGAATCGGCGCGCACGATATAGTGGATCTCGGTGTTGTAGAGCGGCAGGATGACCCGCAACGGCCGGATGATCCGCGCGGCTTCGGGATTGCGCGACGCTCCGCGCTCGACGAATGCCTGGTAGACGTCGGCCTGGACGATC
>DASYPG010000524.1:0-5016 GCA_036006885.1 Burkholderiales bacterium
TCAGGTCGGCCTGGCGCTCCGGCTTCTCATAGATCGCTTCGTACTCGGCGGCGCGCCGCCGGTAGTAGTCAAGGAGCTCGGCAGAGCCGAGCGCGACTAACTCAGGCGAGGCCAAGCGCCCCTCTTTGCTCGCGGACGAGCTGCGCGATGCCGCGCTCGGCGAGGCCGAGGAGCGCGTCCAGCTCGCGCCGGGAGAATGTCGCGCCTTCCGCCGTGCCCTGGATCTCGACGAAGCTGCCCGCGCCGGTCAAGACCACGTTCATGTCGCAGCCGCAGGTCGAGTCCTCGGCATAGTCGAGATCGAGGATCGGCGTGCCCTGGTACACGCCCACCGAGACGGCGGCGACGAAGTCGGCGACCGGAAGCGAGGCGAATGCGCCCTTGGACGCGAGCCAGGTGAACGCGTCGTGCAGGGCCACGAACCCGCCGGTGATCGCCGCGGTGCGCGTGCCGCCGTCGGCCTGGAGCACGTCGCAATCGATCTGGACGGTGCGCGGCCCCAGCGCGCGGAGGTCGGTGACCGCGCGCAGCGCGCGGCCGATGAGCCGCTGGATCTCCTGGGTGCGCCCCGACTGTTTGCCGCGCGCCGCCTCGCGCTCGCTGCGGGTGTTCGTGGCGCGCGGCAGCATGCCGTATTCCGCGGTGACCCAGCCGCGGCCGCTGTCCTTGAGGAAGGGGGGGACGCGCTCCTCGACGCTCGCGGTGCACAGCACGCGCGTGTCGCCGAACTCGACCAGCACCGAGCCTTCGGCATGACGGGTGAAGCCGCGCTGGAGGCGCACCGGGCGCAGCTCGTTCGCCGCCCGGCCGCCCGGCCTGCCGCCGCTCATTGCGGCATCTTGCGCAGCACTGCCTTGATCTCGGAGATGGCGTCTTCGATGTCCGCGTCGGACATGCGCATGAAGTCGGGCTGGGTGGCGGTGAAGTCCTGCACGACAGTCGGCATATCGTAGTAGGGCACGGTGCGCGGCTCTTCCTCAGGGGCTTCTTCCTCGCCCCAGCGCAGCGCGAGCACGCTGACATTATCGCATTGCGGCGCCGCGCGGCGCTCGGCGAGCCCGGCGAGCTCGGCGAGCGCTTCCTCGAGCGGCAGCGCGCCCAGGGACTGCAGGAGCTGGCGCTGCGTGATCGACCCCCAGAGGCCGTCGGAGCACAGCACGAGCACGTCGCCGCGCGCGAGGCGCGACTTCGCGATGGGGTCGGGCCGCGGCGGCATGTAGCCGCCCAGGCATTGCAGGATGCGGTTGCGCTCGGGGTGCGTGGCGGCCGCGTCCTCGTCGAGGCTGCCCGAGTCGACGAGCTGCTGCACCAGCGTGTGGTCGCGGGTCTGGACTGCTATGCGCCCCTGCCGCACGAGATAGAGCCGGCAGTCGCCGACATGCGCCCAGAAGGCGTTGCCGTCCTGCACCAGGCACGCCACGATGACGGTGCGCGGCCCGTCGGGCAGGCCGAGCCGGTACGCCTCGCGCAGGATCGCGCCGTGCGCGTCGGTCATCGCGGTGCTGAGGAAGTTCTTCGGGTCGGGGAGCGCCGGGCGCGCGGCGCGCTGGAACGCGTCGCCGAAGTGGTCGGTGGCGATCTGCGCCGCGAGCTCGCCGCCGAGGTGCCCGCCCAGCCCGTCGGCCACCACCAAGAGAAGCGAGCGCTCGGTGCGCCAGTAGCCGACCCGGTCCTGGTTGGTGACGCGCGTGCCGATGCGCGTCTCGCTCGCCAGGGTGCAGTTCAAAAGAAGCTTTCCTTGAGCCGCAGCATCACGCCGCGCAGCTGGTCGAGCACCGGTGCGTCGCTGCGGCGCTCCGGCTCGCGTTCGCCGCGCAGCGTCTTCTGCAGCGCAAGCACGCTCTGCGGCCGCTCGAGATGATCCAGGCGCAGGCACCAGTCGACGATGTCGAGGAGCTCGGCGGAATACTTGGCGCCCCAGGCCTTGCGCGCGGGCACGTAGTCGTCGCGTTCGACGCGCTGGTTGGCGGCGAGCGGCGGCTCGCCGCCCGAGAGCGCGGCGTACATCGTCGCGCCGACCGAATAGACGTCGCTCCAGGGTCCCAGCAGGTCGCGCCACAGGTGCTGCTCGGGCGAGGCGTAGCCCGGCGTGTAGGTCGGCGGCAGCTTCGCCCCTTCCTCGCCCGAGAGCGCGTAGCGCGCGGCGCCGAAATCGAGCAGCAGCGGGCTGCCGTCGTTGCGCAGGTAGATGTTCGCCGGCTTGATGTCGAGGTGCAGCAGCTTGTTGATGTGCACCTCGCGCAGGCCGTTCAGGAGCTGAGCGAAGGTCTGGCGGATCCAGCTTTCGTCGAGCGCTCCGCGGTGCTGCGCCAGGTGCTCGTGCAGCGTGCGGCCACGCTCGTAACGCATCACCAGGTACACGGTGTCGTTGGCGCGGAAGAAGTTCAGCACCCGCACCACGTTGGGGTGAGAGAAGCGTGTGAGCGCGCGCCCTTCCTCGAAAAAGCAGCGCATGCCGTGCAGGAACTTGTTGCGGTCGTCCTCCGCGATGCGGTATTCCTTGATCGCCACCGGCACGTCGTTCTCGTCGTGCGCGAGGTACACGCGCGAGAAGCCCCCGGTCGCGAGCAGGCGCTGGATCCAGTAGTTCTCGAGCTGCGTCGCTGGAGGCAGAGGATGGGCGGGCGCCGGCATCGTCCGCTATGATAGCCTTGCGTTCCCGCGGCCGGACCCCCGCCCGCAGGCGCGCTGCGCACTTTGTCACACATCATTCAAAGCATGACCGGCTACGCCGCCGCGTCGGCCGATTCTCCCCGCGGCAGGCTCACGCTCGAATTGCGCTCGGTCAACGCCCGCTTCCTCGATGTGCAATTTCGCATTGCCGAGGAGCTGCGCGCGCTCGAGCCGGCGCTGCGCGAGCAGATCGGCGCGCGCGTCTCGCGCGGCAAGCTCGACTGCCGATTTTTTCTCGGCGAGTCGGGGATCACCGAAAAGCCCCAACGGCTGAACCCGGAAGCGCTGCAACGGCTGAAGGAGCTGAGCCAGCAGGTGCGCCAGGCATTTCCGGATTCGGGGGCGCTGCGCATCGGCGACGTGCTGCGCTGGCCCGGCGTGATCGCCGAGCAGGCGGCCGACGAGGAAACGCTGAGGAAAGTTTCCCTCGAGCTCTGCGCGCGGGCGCTCGAGGAGCTCACCGCGGCCCGCGCTCGCGAAGGCGCCAAGCTCGCCGAGAACATCCGCGCGCGGGTGGCCGCGATGCGCGCGCGCGTCGAAGAGATCGCGCCCCTCGTGCCTCAGTCGGTCGCCGCCTACCAGGCGAAGATCAGCGAGCGGCTGAAGGAAGCGCTCGGCTCCGCCGACGACGACCGCGTGCGCGCCGAGCTCGCGCTGTTCAGCGCCAAGGCCGACGTGCACGAGGAGCTCGATCGCCTGCGCGCGCACCTCGGCGAAACGGAGCGCAGCCTCCGGCAGGGCGGCCCGGTGGGCAAGCGCCTCGACTTCCTCGCTCAGGAGCTGAACCGCGAGGCGAACACGCTCGCCGCGAAGTCCTCGAGCCAGCAGCTTTCCGACGGCGCGCTCGAGCTGAAGCTCCTCGTCGAGCAGATCCGCGAGCAGGTGCAGAACATCGAATGAGCGCGAAGGAAGTGACCCGCAGAGGCAGGAAGTGACCCGCAAAGGCAGCCTTTTCGTCGTCACCGCGCCCTCGGGGGCGGGCAAGACCTCGCTCATCAAGGCGCTTCTCGAGGCCGCTCCAGGCCTCAAGCTCTCGACCTCCTATACCACCCGCGCGCCGCGCCCCGGCGAGCAGAACGGCCGCGAGTACCACTTCGTCGACGAGGCCACGTTCCTCGCCATGCGCGACCGCGGCGATTTCCTGGAGAACGCGCTGGTGCACGGCAACCGCTACGGCACGTCGAAGAAGGTCATCGCCGAGACCCTCGAGCGGGGGCAGGACCTGGTGCTGGAGATCGACTGGCAGGGTGCCGCGCAGGTGCGCAAGCTCTATCCCGACTGCCTCGGCATCTTCATCCTGCCGCCCTCGGTCGAGGAGCTCGAGCGGCGCCTGCGCGCCCGCGGCCAGGACTCCGAGGCCGTCATCGCGAAACGGCTGGCCAACGCCCAGGCGGAGATGGCTCACGCCGGCGAGTTCGAATACCGTATAATTAACAAAGACTTCGATACCGCCCAGGCGGAGCTGGCGCGCATCGTGCGCGAGCGCCGCCGCCCGAGCTGAATTTTCCGGAAAGGTTACATGGCCCGAATCACCGTCGACGATTGCCTGAAGCGCATCAGCAACCGCTTTCACCTCACGCTCGCAGCCACCTACCGCGCCCGCCAGCTCAGCGCCGGCGCCTCCCCCATGGTCGAGCCCAATCGCGACAAGCCCACGGTCATCGCGCTGCGCGAGATCGCGGCGGGAAAAGTTGGCGCCGAGGTGTTGAAGAAGAATCCCACGCCGCCCACCGGTATCCTGTAACAAGCATTCGGGGTCGGGTAATCTGACCCCATGGCAGCCGCGGTAGTCCCGAATCTCGAGCACGGCCGCTTCGGTTATCTCAAGCCGAAGGACGTGGCGCGCCTCGCCGAGGCCTACCGCTTCTCCGAAGCCGCGCACGCCGGGCAGACCCGCCAGTCGGGCGACCCGTACATCTCGCATCCGCTCGCGGTGGCCGAGATCCTGGCCGACTGGCACCTCGACGGCCAGACGCTGATGGCGGCGCTGCTGCACGACGTGACCGAGGACACCTCGGTCACCAAGGACGAGATCTCCGACACCTTCGGCAAGCCGGTGGCCGAGCTCGTCGACGGCGTCTCCAAGCTCGACAAGATCGAGTTCCAGTCGGCCGAGGTGGCGCAGGCCGAGAACTTCCGCAAGATGCTGCTCGCGATGGCGCGCGACGTGCGCATCATCCTGATCAAGCTCGCCGACCGGCTGCACAACATGCGCACGCTCGGGGCCGTACCTCCAGCGAAAAGAAGAAGGGTCGCCAGGGAAACCATGGAGATCTACGCGCCGATCGCCCTGCGCCTGGGCCTCAATACGCTCTATCACGAGCTGCAGGAGCTCGCGTTCTC
>DASYPG010000525.1:0-2384 GCA_036006885.1 Burkholderiales bacterium
GTCGGCGAAGTCGGTGAGGCCCCCGACCGCGATCATCACATCGAGCAGCGTCATCCTTTGCCGGTACGGCAGGGCCTGCGGCCGCGCCGCCTCCCCGACCACCCGGATCTGCTCGCCGTAGGGGCCGTTGAACTGCGTGACGAGGACCGTAACCACGGGATCGCGGATGAATCTGCTCATCGCTTTCTCGACGTCGCGCGCGAGTTGCGTCGGGGTCTTGCCGATGGCGGTCAGATCTTCGACCAGCGGTACGCTCACTTTCCCATCCGGGCGCACCGGCACGGTGGTCGAGAGATCCGGGTTGCGCCAGACGATGATCTGCAGGGCGTCGAGGGGCCCGATCACGTAGTTGTAGTCGGGCGACGCGATCTTCTCCGGTGCAGGCGGATGCGAGCTGCAACCCGCGAGCAAGGCGGCCGCAAATGCAGCCGAAAACCAAGACCACCAAGCTGACTTCACGCTGTTTTGGCGCACCATATCCCCCGCGCTGGATCGGACATCCGATTGGACGCTAGCTCGTTGTTTTTGCTGCATTAGTGAACTAGAAGTGACTGCGGCAGTTTAGCGGTTGCGAAACGACCGGTGCAATGGCTCCTTCTAGCTAACTGCGCCGGGGTCTGGCAAAAATGTGAAAGGGACCTCCGGCCTCTTGCGCGTTGGGAGAGCTCCTGTTCACCGCCGTTCGAGCAGCTCGATCAGCTTGCGCGCCGGGATCGCGTAGGTGATGCCGCTCGGCTGGCTGGAGGCAGCCTCCCTCGTGCCCTTGACGAACACGCTATTGACGATGCCGATCACGGCGCCGCTTTCCGGGTGGTAAACCGGGCTGCCGCTGTTGCCGGGATAGGCGGTGCCGTCGAGCTGGAACACCGGGAACGACCCGGCGTTCAGCCGCCGCGCGACCCGCGCGTCGAGTTGATCGGCGCGCGCGGCCGGGATCGCGATCGGCGTCACTGCGGAAATCATGGCGCGATGCGTCACCGGGAAGAGGCCGAGCACCGAGCCGATCGGAAACCCCGTAAAGAGATACCACTCGCCTTCGCGCACGGCCTGCGCGTCGCCCAGGGCGAGGGCGGGAAGCGGCTTGCCTTCGATCCTGAGGAGCGCGAGGTCGCTGCCGGCGTCCGATGCCACCCTGCGCGCGGGGCGGATCTCCACCGTGCTGTTGGGGGTCGGGATCGCGACCGCAATGGCCTCTCCGCGCTCGTTGTTCAGCGACTTCGGCACGACATGTTCGTTGGTTGCCACGAGCAGGCCGTCGCCTACGGCGAAGCCGGTTCCGGCGAAGCTGAACTGCGGGTTGCGCAGGCGCTCGAAGGTGCCGACCGCGACGATCGACGCCTTGACTTGCGCAATGGTGGCCGGCGCGCCGCCGTCGGCCGCAGCGGTCATCGCCGCCGCGGCTGCAAGGCTCAGCGCTGCAGCGCGGGTGCGCTTTCGAATCGCTTCACGTACCACGGCAGGGCCTCCTTGAGCCCGCTTGCGAGTGTATGGGTCGGCGCATACCCCAGGCGTTCGCGTGCGAGCGAGATGTCGGCGAGCGAGTGGCGCACGTCGCCGGCGCGGAACGGCCGGTAGACCGGCTCGAACTCGGCCGCGAGCAGCGTACGCAGGATCTCGAGCAGGCGGTTGAGCGAAGTGTTCTCGCCCACCGCGATGTTGTACACCTCGTTCAGCGCACGCGGCTCGTCGGTCAGAGCGGCAAGCAGGTTCGCCTGGACCACGTTCGCGATGTAGCAGAAGTCGCGCGATGTCTCGCCGTCGCCGTTCACCTCGAGCGGCTCGCCGGTCATGATGGCGCGGATCCATCGCGGAATCACGGCGGCATAGGCACCCTCGGGATCCTGGCGCGCGCCGAACACGTTGAAATAGCGCAGGCCCACCGTCTGGATGCCGTAGCAGCGGGCGAAGACATCGGCGTACATCTCGTTCGCCTGCTTGCTCGCGGCGTAGGGCGAGAGCGGCTCGCCGGTTTTTCCCTCCACCTTGGGCAGCGTGGCGTCGTCGCCGTAGATCGAGCTGGACGACGCGTAGACGAAGCGCCGCACCTTGGCGTCGCGCGCCGCGACCAGCATGTTGACGAAGCCGGTGACGTTGGTCTGGTGGGTCGGAACCGGATCGGCGATCGACCGCGGCACCGAGCCGAGCGCGGCCTGGTGCAGCACGATGTCCACGCCGCGGCAGGCTTCGCGGCAGGCCGCCGGATCGACGATGCTCGCCTCGATGAAGCGGTGCTGTCGCCACGCCTGCGGCCCGACGGCCCGCTCGACCTCCTCGAGGTTGGCGCGGTGGCCGGTTGCGAAACTGTCCAGGCTCACCACCTGCTGGCCGTAGCGCAGCAGGTGCTCCAGGAGCTGCGAGCCGATGAAGCCGGCGCTCCCGGTCAC
>DASYPG010000526.1:0-19264 GCA_036006885.1 Burkholderiales bacterium
AGCCGGGATGTCGAGCTCGAGGGTCTGGCGCCGCTCGGCGAGCTGCCGCCGGCAGGCGTCGACCGCGTCCTGCAAGCACTCGCGCAGATCCACCGGTCTCATCTCCAGGCGCAGCTTGCGTTGCACGATCCGCTCGACGTCCAGCAGCTCCGAGATCAGCCGCTCCATGTGCGCGACATGCCGCTGGAGGATCGCCGACATCTCGAGCACCCACTCCCGCTCGTGCGGTTTGAGCGCCAGCGCCTGCGCCGCAGAGCTGATCGCCGAAAGCGGGTTCCTCAGCTCGTGCGCGAGGACGCTCATGAACCGGTTCTTGTGCCGGTCCGCCTGCTTCAACGCCTGCATGCCCTTTCGCGCACGGTCGGCGAGGAACACGAGCATGCCGGCGATGAACAGCGCGCTGCCGGTGCCGATCAGATCGAGTTCCGAGAACGGCGCGCTGATGAAGAACACGTTTGCCCAGGCGATGCAGAGCGCCGTGGCGAGCAGGCCGGCGAGCCAGCCGCGGTACCACGCGGCCACCGCTACCGCGCCGAAGATCCAGATGTAGGGCTGGTGGTAGCCGAGATAGGGCTCGAGCGCCTGGCGGACCGCGAGCGCGGCCGCGCTCGCCACGATGGCGATGCCCACGTCCAACGCAACCCTGCGGAAGCTCCGATTCAAACCGCCCCCGAGGCCATTATAGGTTCGGGCCGGCGACCCGGGCCTCAGCCTACGGTCAGATAGAAGGCGAGCAGCAGGCCGAGCACGCCGATCGCGCTGCTCGCATACACGGAGAGGTTGATCCAGTAGCCCGGCGGAATCTCCACCGGCCGCAGCGTTGCGACCGATCGACGGTATTGCACGATGGACAGCACGCTCAGCGCTACACCGAGCAGCACGAAGGCGAGGCCGATCCAGAAGCCGAATCTGGCTCCTGGCGCTTCCGCGCCGATCAGCAGCGTGGTGCGATCCACTACGAACCCGAACGCCATCAGCGCTGCGGCGGTGCGACTCCACGCCATGAGCGTGCGCTCGGCGGCGAACAGCACGCGCGGGTCGTCGAGGTTGCTCAGCTTATTTGCCCGGCGCGGGCTTTCCGTAATTCGCGGCCAGGTACTTGAATCTTCTGCCCGAAGGCATGGTGTCCCCCTCCGGGAGCGATTATAGGCGCGGTGGCGTGCGCAACGGGCAATTGAGGTAGATCAATACCTGCTGGCTGCCGCGCGGCAAGCTCCTGAATCAAATGCCGCCGTTGATCCGGGCCGAAGGCCTCACCAAGACCTATCGCGCGGGCGAAATCGACGTCTACGCGCTGAGGGGCGTGGATTTCGCGATCGAGCCGCGGTCGTTCGTCGTCTTTGTCGGCCCTTCCGGCAGCGGGAAGAGCACGCTGCTCAACATGATCGGCTGCCTCGACCATCCGACGAGCGGCGCGCTCACGGTCCTGGACACCGACGTGCGGGCCCTCGACCGGCGCGCGGCGGCGCAGTTTCGCGGCCGGCATATCGGCTTCGTTTTCCAGGACTTCAACCTGATCCCGGTACTTACCGCGTACGAGAACATCGAGTACCCGCTCATCATGGTCCAGGACTGGCCCGAGAAGAAGCGTCGCGAGCAGGTCATGCGGCTGCTCGAAGCGGTCGGCATGGCCGCCCAGGCGCACAAGCGCCCGGACCAGATCTCGGGAGGGCAGAAGCAGCGGGTGGCGGTCGCTCGCGCGCTCGTGACCAACGCGCGGCTCGTGCTCGCCGACGAGCCGACCGCCAATCTCGATCACGACACTGCGTACCGCGTCATAGAGCTGATGAAGAAGATGCGCGACGATTTCGGCACCACTTTCGTGTTCTCAACGCACGACCCGAGGATCATGGGCGCGGCCGAGGTGATCTTCACGCTGGAGGATGGGCGGATTCGCAGGCCCGCGGAGCAGGCGAGGGCGCAGGCGGCGATCCATGCTTAACATCCTGAAGATCGCCGTGCGCAACCTCGCGCGTTTCGGCCGGCGCACGCTTCTTACCTCCTCGCTCATCACCCTCGGCATCGTCGGCGTGCTGCTGTTCATCGCTGTCTCCGGCTCTTTCAAGAGCATCATGATCGGCCAATTCACCGATTCGATGCTCGGGCACCTGCAAGTGCACCGCCGCGGCTACGTCGCCTCCATCGACAGCCTGCCTCTCAACCTCAACATGCAGCCCGCCATGGTCGGCAAGGTCGAAGAAGTGCTGAAAGGCATGGAGGCCGTCGAGGCGTATTCCCTGCGCATCAAGCTCGGCGCCATGTTCAGCAACTTCACCGAGACGACCAGCATCCGGATCAACGGCGTTGAGGCCGCCGACGAGGTCGCCACGACCCCGCTGCTGCCGGGCCGCCTGGTCGGCGAAAAGCGGCCGGGCGCATTGCTCAACCTCGGAGAGGTCCTCATTCCCGAGCTCATTGCGCGCGGCATGAAGGTGAAGGCGGGCGACACGGTGGTTCTCGTGGCGACCAACCGCGACGGGTCGGTCAACGGCAAGACGTTCACGGTCGGCGGTGTTCTGCAGAGCGCTTCGGGCCCGAGCGGCAAGGACGGCTATATCACCGTCCAGGACGCGCGCGCGCTGCTGCGCATGAACGAGCCGGAGGTGAGCGAGATCGCGATCCGCCTGAAGAATCCTGCGCAGCTCGATCAGGCATACGGGCAGCTGTCGAAGCAGCTTTCAGCGCTCACCGGCCAGAACGCAGGTGCGCCGAGCAAGCCGGGCGGCGCGGCGAAAGGCGGCGCGGCGGACGCAGGGCTCGAAGTTCACACCTGGGCCGACCTCTCGCCCTTCGCCAGCATCGTGCGCATGCTCGATCTGCTGGCGCTGTTCATCAAGATCATGATGGTGTCGATCGTTCTCATCGCCGTCACCAACGTGATGGTGATGGCGGTCTACGAGCGCATCCGCGAAATCGGCACCATCGCCGCGATCGGCACGCCGCCTCGCAGGATCCTTTCGCTCTTCCTGGCCGAAGGCCTGCTGCTGGGCATCGGCGGCGCCGTGCTCGGCACCGCGCTCAGCCTCGCGGCGATCTACGCGTTGAACATCTGGAAAGTCAGCGTCACCTTCGGACAGCAGTCGCAGCCGATCGTTCTTTCTCCGGCGGTTTCACCGCTCGATATCGCGGCGATCGCCGCGCTAGTGGTGCTCATGGCGCTTCTCGCGAGCTTGCAGCCCGCATGGAAGGCCTCGCGCATGGACCCTGTGGCCGCTCTCGGCCACGTCTGACCCACGTGACGCCATGAAAAGATTCCTGTGGCTGATCGCATGCCTTGCCTGGCTGCCGGCGGCGCATTCGCTCGACGGCAAGCAGATCCTGCAGAAGGTGGACCGCAACCTCGAGCCCGAGTCCTACGAGTCGTATCGCCAGCTCACCGACATCCAGCCCGACGGCGCCAAGAAGGTCTCGGTCCTCTACACCATGAAGAAGGGCCGCGACAGGCTGGTCGCGCTGTTCCTCGCGCCCGCGAGCGACAAGGGCCGCGTCACGCTGCGCCTCGGCGACAACATGTGGCTCTACATTCCCGATGTAGGCCGCTCGATCCGCATCACGAGCCTGCAATCGGTGACGGGGAGCGTTTTTAACAACGCCGACATCCTGCGCATCGACTACAGCGCGGAATACGACGTCGAAGCGGCGGAGGAGCAGAAGGACACCTATCTGCTCTCGCTCAAGGCGAAGACCGGCGAAGTTGCCTACGACAAGCTCAAGATGTGGGTCGACAAGCAGGCCATTCTGCCGCTCTCCATCGAGTGCTACGCGGCGAGCGGCCTGCTCATCAAGACGCTGCGCTTCAGGGACATCAAGGATTTCGGCGGCGGCATCAGGCGGCCGGCGACGCTCGAGACCGACAGCCCGCTGCAGAAGGGCTACAAGTCGATCATGCAGTGGTCCGGCCTGAAGGCGCGCACGTTCCCGGACGAGATCTTCACGCTGAACTATCTCCCGCGGGTCGAAGAGCTGCGCAAATGAGCCGGCGCCGGGGACGGCGGCAGCCCTGGCCGCTCGTCCTCCTTGCCGCCGCCGCGGCGGTGTGCGCCCAGGAGCAACCCGCGTTCGACGCTTCGCAGTTCGAGAAGAAGCCGTTCGAGCTGGGCGGCTACGCGCAGCTCAAGCAGGAGCACTTCGAGCTCGATCGCAGCGCGGCGTTCTACAAGCTCGGCTTCTACAACCAGCCGCAGAGAGACACGCTCGACCGCACGACCGGGACGCTTCAGCTCTACGGCAAGGCGCGCCACGGAATCGGCACCTTCGATTTTCGCCTGAACGCCGATGCGCAGCATGACCAGCTCGGCAGCGAGCGGGACGCCAGCATCTTCGAGGCCGCCTATTCGGCCCGCCCGACGCCCGGACTGACCATGGAAGCCGGCAAGAGATCCCTCAAATGGGGAAAAGGCTATGCCTGGAACCCGATCGGCTTCGTGGAGCGCCCGAAGGACCCGAACGACCCGCAGCTCGCGCGCGAGGGCTTCGTGATGGCGAACGCGGACTGGATCTCGAGCCCGGGTGGAGCTGTGCAGACGATCGCATTCACCCCGGTCCTCGTTCCGGTGAGCGACAACGTCAACAGCGACTTCGGCGAGGCCGGCCATCTCAACCTGGCCGCCAAGCTGTACCTGCTGTACCGCGACACCGACATCGATTTCGCATGGCTGGGCACGGGTAGCCGCCCCGCGCGCTTCGGCATGGATTTCTCGCGCAACGTCACCTCGAACTTCGAGATCCACGGCGAATGGGCCCGGATCCGAGACTTCCAGAGGCCGATCACCGACAGCACCGGCCGCGTGACGATCGAGCTCGCGAACGCCACGAGCTACCTTCTCGGCACACGCTATCTCACCGCGAGCGACACAACCTACATCGCCGAGTATTACCGCAACGGCACCGGCTATTCGGAGGAGGAAGCCCGGCAGTTCTACCAGCTCGTGGACACGGCTTTCTCGACCAACGACCCGGCTCTGATCCAGCGCGCGCAGTCGCTCGCGCAGGGCAGCTACGGCCGGCCCAATCCGGGCAGGGACTACTTCTATTTCCGCGCGCAGCAGAAGGATGCTCTCGGGATCGTCTATTTTTCGCCGGCGCTCACTGCGATCGTGAACCTGCAGGACCGCAGCTACCAGCTCACGCCCGAGTTTCTGTACAGCGGGATTACGAACCTCGAGTTGCGCGTGCGCCTGTTCCTTCTGCAGGGCGACGCCGGCACGGATTTCGGCGAAAAACAGGTCTCGAGCAAGCTTGAACTCCAGGCCCGCTATTACTTCTGAGGCGCCAGGCTCGCGACGATCGCGCCGCCGCGCACGGCCAGGAGCTCGCCCTCGCCGAGCGCCCGCCAGCCGGGCTCGCCGGTGAGCGGGACGCTCGCCGCGAG
The DNA here is from genome assembly GCA_036006885.1 of Burkholderiales bacterium. Lineage (GTDB taxonomy): Bacteria > Pseudomonadota > Gammaproteobacteria > Burkholderiales > SG8-39 > SCGC-AG-212-J23. The sequence goes on from DASYPG010000526.1 coordinate 5,372, forward strand.
CAGCACGTGCTGCTCCGGCGCGCAGGTTCGCTGCAGGACGTGCAGGCCGGGCGGCACCGGCGCGCGGCCGCCGCCGGGCGAGCGGCGGTGCGCGTGGATGAAGAGAACGTCGCCGTCGGCATAGAGGAAGTTCGCCGGCCCGAGCGTGCGCAGCGCCGCAGCGAAGCGCGCGGTGACGTCCAGGCGCTCTTCAAGCATTGCGGCTACCGGCATGCTGTCGAGCAGGGCGCAGAAGGCGAATTCGGAATCGGTGTCGCCGACCGGATGGAAGCCGCGCAGCGGCATGCCCGAGCGCAGGCGCGCCATGTCCAGGTCCCCGTTGTGCGCGAATACGTGCATGCGCCCGCCCAGCTCGCGCGCGAAGGGCTGGCAGTTCTTCATCGCCGCCGGGCCTTGCGTGGCGCGGCGGATGTGGGAGATCACCACGCCCGAAACGAACGGATGGTCGTGGATGAAGCGCATGCATTCGCTGTGCGACGCCGGCTCCGCCTCCTTGACCAGGCGCACGTCCTCGCCCGAGTAGTACGCGAGCCCCCAGCCGTCCTTGTGCGGACCCAGAAGGCCGCCATGGCGCGCGAACGCCTCGAGCGAGGCGCGCGCGTCGGTGGCAAAACGGCTCGACATCGCGAACAGTTCGCACATGGTGGCAGGTTGCACCAGCCGCCGGGGGCAGGCTTGACCGGGATCAAGTACCGGGCCGCACGCGGCGCTATGGTATGCACATGAGCGAGACCCTGAATTTCGGCGTGGAGGTCGAGCAGCAGGAGGGCTTCGAGTTCCGCGTGCGCTTCGATTGGCCGCAGGTGCCCGAGCTCCTGCTAGACGAGCCCGAGCCGCTCGGCAACGGCCGCGGTTTAAACGCGGCGCGCCTGGTCGTGGCCGCGGTGGCGAACTGCCTTGCGGCGAGCCTGGTGTTCTGCCTGAAGACGAAGTTCCGCCAGAACCCCGGCCCGGTGCGCGCGATGGCGAACGGCCGGCTGGAGAGAAACGAGCTCGGCCGTTACCGCATCGCAGCGATCGACGTCGTGCTGTCGCTTGCCGAGCCGTTCGGCGAGATGCCTCATCAGGACCGGTGTCTCGAGCAGTTCGAGGACTTCTGCATCGTCACCGAGAGCGTGCGCCGCGGGATTCCCGTCGCGGTAACGGTGGTCGACGCGGTCGGCAAGGTAGTGCATCAATCGGCGTCGCCAGCGACTTCGGAATAGCCATGCTCACCCTCGAAGACTGCCTTGGACTCTGCGAGCTGACCGAGCAGGAGGTGCTCGCCATAGCGCAGCACGAGCACGTTCCCGAGATGGCGGCACTGGAGCTCGGCAACTACCTGGTGCATGCGCCCGGCGGCGAGATGCGCATCAAGGCCATCATCCGCGACGACATCGCGGAAGCCCGCTCGCGCGGCGATTGCAGCGCAGAGCTCACGTTCAAGCTCGTGCTGCGCGAGTTCGTGCTCCAGCATCCGCAGTGCGACGAGCGCTGCCGCGCCCGGGTGCGCCTGCCAGAGCGCAGGCTTGAGGGAGATCAAGCTCTTCAGCCCCGCCCGGCATAGCCTAGGGGCATGGATATCGATTCGGTCCACGCGCACATCGAGCACGAGAGCGCCGAGCTGCGTGCGCGCTATCCGCACATAACCGACTGCCGCAGCGCGCTGGTGCAATGGAACGAGGCGGGCAAGAAGCGCTACTCGCTCAAGCTCGACATCCGCTGGCCGCAGCACCAGACGCTGCTGAGCGGCGAAGCGATGGACGACGCCGGCGCCGCCATCTCGGCTGCTTTTGCCCGCGCACGCCAGCGCGTGCAGGAGGCGGCATGGGCAAGCCGCTAGAGCTGCCCGGGCTCCTGCCCGGCAGGGACGACGAGGTCGACGCCGCCGCGGCGCTCGCGCTCGAGACCGACCGCCTGGCGCGTGCTTACGCCGCGCGCGCGACGCTCGGCATCTCGCCGGCGGCGCTCGCGCTCGCTTTCGGCGACTGGTGGCTGCACCTGGCGGCGTCGCCCGGCAAGCTGGTCGAGCTGCAGCGCAAGGCGGCGCGCAAGTGGCTGCGGTATCTCAGCGGAACGCCGATCGAGCCGCTGCCGCACGACCGGCGCTTCGTCGCGCCCGGCTGGCAGGAATGGCCCTTCAAGGCGATGCAGCAGGGATTCCTCTTCTGGCAGCAGTGGTGGCACAACGCCACGACCGGGGTGCACGGCGTGTCGCCGCACCACGAAGACGTGGTCAATTTCACCATGCGCCAGCTTCTTGACCTGTGGTCACCCGGCAATTTTCCCTGGACCAATCCCGAGGTGCTGGAAGCGGCGCGAGAGCAGGGCGGGCTCAATTTCGTGAACGGCGCGGCGAATTTCGCCGACGACTTGCGCCGCGAGATGCTGGGCGAGCCGCCGGCCGGGGCGGAGAACTTCCAGCCCGGCAAGCACGTCGCGCTCACGCCGGGCGGCGTGGTGATGCGCAACCGCCTGGTCGAGCTGATCCAGTACGCGCCGAGTACCGCTGCGGTCCATCCGGAGCCGGTGTTCATCGTGCCCGCCTGGATCATGAAGTACTACATCCTCGATCTCTCGCCGGCGAACTCGCTGGTGAAGTACCTCGTGAACCGCGGGCATACGGTGTTCATGCTGTCGTGGAGAAATCCCGGGCGCGCGGAGCGCGATCTCACGATGGACGACTATCTCGAGCTCGGCGTGATGCAGGCGCTCGAGGCGATCGGCGCGATCGCGCCGCGGCGCAAGGTACACATGGCGGGCTACTGCCTCGGCGGCACGCTCGCCGCCATCGCTGCCGCCTCGATGGTCCGCGATCGAGACGAGCGTCTCGCGAGCCTCACGCTGCTGGCCGGGCAGGTGGACTTCGCCGAGGCGGGCGAGCTGACGCTTTTCATCGACGACAGCGAGGTCAGCCTGCTCGAGGACCTGATGCGCGCCCAAGGCTACCTCGACGCGCGCCAGATGGCGGGCGCCTTCCAGCTTCTGAGGTCCAACGATCTGATCTGGTCGCGTCGCGTGCGCGAGTACCTGCTCGGCCGGCGAGAGCCCATGACCGATCTCCTCGCGTGGAATGCGGACGCCACGCGCATGCCCTACCGCATGCACGCCGGGTATCTGCGGCACCTGTTCCTCGATAACGACCTCTCCGCAGGGCGCTACGAGGTGCGCGGGCGCAGGGTGGCGCTTTCCGACATCCGGCTTCCGCTCTTCGCCGTCGGCACGACCAAAGACCACGTCGCGCCGTGGCGTTCGGTCCACAAAGTGAACCTGTACACCGATTCGGAGGTAACCTTCCTCCTCACGAGCGGCGGCCACAATGCCGGCATCGTGAGCGATCCGGCGCGCGCCGACCGCAGCTACCAGGTGGCGACCCGCCCCCACGGCGAGCCCTACGTCGACCCGGACACCTGGGCGGCGAGCACGCCGCGGCAGCGTGGCTCCTGGTGGCCGCAGTGGCAGCGCTGGCTCGCCGAGCATTCCGGCGCCCCGGGCGCGCCGCCCGCGCTCGCCGCCGGCCTCGAGCCGGCGCCCGGAAAGTACGTCTTGCAACGATGAAGCGCCCCAAAGGAGGCCGTATGACAGCCATACCCGAAGATTTCCTGGTCCAGGCCTGGAAGCAGCAGCTCGATCTTGGGCTGCGCCTGATCGAGACGATGGTCGAAGGCGCGATCAAGCTGCGCGAAGTGCAGATCGAAGCCGCCACCGGCGCCCACGCCGACGCCGTGGCGACGCGCAAGTCGATCGCCGGTGCGAGCGATCTCGCGCAGGTCATCAGGCTGCAGGCCGAATGGACGCGCGCCAACGCGGAGAAGTGCGCCGCCTACTGGCGCGACCTCTACGAGGTGGCTACCCGCACGCAGGGCGAGCTCGCGAGCCGCGCCGGCGTGCAGCCGCCGGCCGCCGTCGTCGAGGGCGAGCCGAACAAAGCGCTGTTCGGCATGATCGACGACGCTTACCGCGGATGGCTCGATGCCACGCAGAAGTTCTACAGGATCGAGCCGAACAAGCTTGCGGACGACAAGCTTCCGGGCGAGGAGCTGGCCGTGCCGGCCACGCCCAAGCCCAAGCCCTCGAGGAGAGCCACAACGTGAGCGCGAAGCGGGTCCTGTTCGGCGAGCCGGCGCATGCGAGGCTGCTGCGCGGAATGAACACGCTCGCCGACGCGGTGCGCGTGACCCTCGGCCCGAAGGCGCGCACCGTGGTGCTGGAGAAATCCTGGGGCGCGCCGACCGTGATCAACTCCGGCGTGGCCGTCGCCCGGGAAATCGAGCTAGCCGACCGCTTCGAGAACATGGGCGCGCAGATGGTGCGCGAGGTTGCGGCCAAGACCTCCGAGGTCGCCGGCGACGGGACCACGACCGCGACGTTGCTCGCAGCCGCGATCGTGAACGAAGGCATGAAGTACGTCGTTGCCGGCATGAACCCGATGGACCTGAAGCGCGGCATCGACCAGGCGGTCGAGGCGCTCGTGGCCGAGCTCGGCCGCATGGCGAAGCCGTGCTCGACGCGCAGGGAGATCGCGCAGGTCGGCGCCATCTCGGCAAACAACGACGCCTCGATCGGCGACATGATCGCCGAGGCGATGGAGAAGGTAGGGCGCGAGGGCGTGATCACGGTCGAGGACGGCAAGGGGCTCGCAAACGAGCTCGAGGTGGTGGAGGGCACGCAGTTCGACCGCGGTTTTCTCTCCCCGTATTTCATCACCCATCCCGATAAGCAGAACGTGGTGCTCGAAGACGCCTACATCCTCCTCTACGACAAGAAAATCTCCGCCATCCGCGAGCTCCTGCCGCTGCTCGAGCACGTCGCGCGCGCCGGCAAGCCGCTCCTCGTGATCGCGGAAGAGGTCGAGGGCGAGGCGCTCGCCACGCTGGTGGTGAACACGCTGCGCGGCATCCTCAGGTCGTGCGCCGTGAAGGCGCCCGGATTCGGCGACCGGCGCAAGGCCATGCTGCAGGACATCGCCGTCCTCAGCGGAGGAAGCGTGGTCGCGGAGGAAGCGGGGCTGACGCTGGAGAAGGCGCAGCTCGAGGTCCTCGGCCGCGCGAAGCGCATCGAGATCGACAAGGACGACACCACCATCATCGGTGGCGCGGGCGATCCGAAGGCGATCGACGCGCGCGTGGCGCAGATCAGGGGCGAGATCGAGGAAGCGACCAGCGACTATGACAAGGAGAAGCTGCAGGAGCGCGCCGCCAAGCTTGCCGGCGGCGTGGCGCTGATCCGGGTCGGCGCCGCCACCGAAACCGAGATGAAGGAGCGCAAGAGCCGCACCGAGGACGCGCTGCACGCCACGCGCGCGGCGGTGGAAGAGGGCATCCTGCCCGGCGGCGGCGTGGCGCTCCTCCGGGCAAGAAAGTGCCTGACTGGTCTGAAGGGGAAAAATGCAGACCAGGACGCCGGCATCCAGATCGTGCGCCGTGCGGTGGAAGAGCCGCTGCGCCAGATCGTGCGCAACGCGGGCGCCGAGCCCGCGGTGGTGGTCGAGCGCGTCGCCGAGGGCCAGGGCAACTTCGGCTACAACGCCGCGAGCGGCGAATACGGCGACATGTTCGCGATGGGCGTGCTCGACCCGCGCAAGGTGACGCGCAGCGCGCTGCAGAACGCGGCGTCGATCGCGAGCCTGATCCTCACCACGCAGTGCATGATCGCCCAGGAAGAGGAGCCGACGAAGTCCACGGATACCACGCAATGAGCGCTACCGCCGGATCGTCGTCGCCGTGGACGGCAGCGACGCCGAGCAAGTGGTGCGCATGGCCCCCGTGCCGGTGCTGCTGATCCGGTCGGGCCGATGAGCGCCTACCGCAGGATCCTCGCCGCGGTCGACGACAGCGAAGCCGGCGCCGCTGGCCTGCGCGAGGCGCTGCGGCTGGCGAAAAGCGAGGCGGCCGAGCTTTTCATCGTGCATGTCGTCAACGAAGCGCCCGGTTATACGCCGCTCGCCGGCCCGCCGCCGATCAACCTGACGCAGATCACGGTGGACGCGGGCAGGCGCCTGCTCGAGAGGGCGAAGGACGACGCCGAGAAGGCAGGGGTGCGCGCGGAGACGGTGCTCGTCGAGCACGCCGATCACGGCGCCGCCGGCGGCATCCTGTCTCAGGCCGGGAAGCTGGGCGCCGACCTTCTCGTGCTCGGCACCCATGGCCGCCGCGGCCTCACGCGCGCGCTCCTCGGAAGCGACGCCGAGCAAGTGGTGCGCCAGGCGGGTGCCCCGGTGCTCCTCGTGCGCGCCCGGCCCTGACCGTTTCGGTTGCGCAGGTTGTTTCGTTCGCGGCGATCGGGATCGTCGCGGTGCTTCTGTTTCTGTTCCTGTTCGAGCCGGGCGTGGCGTATCGCGTGCGAACGCCGCGCGCACGCCCGGATTCGCAGGAATTCCTGAACTACTTGAGCGCGATGGTGAACGCGCGGCCGTTCGCGCCGGGCAGCATCGAAGTGCTGAACGGCGGTCCGGCCGCGTTCGCCGCGGAGCTCGCTGCCGTGCGCGCCGCGAAGCGCAGCGTCCATCTCGAGGTCTACCTGTTCCTTCGAGGCCGCGTCGCCGACGAGATGCTTGCTGCGCTGGAGGAGCGCGCACGGGCCGGCGTGCGCGTGCGCCTGATCGTCAATCGCTTCGGCAGCCTGCTCACGCCTGCGGCCTCTTTCTCCGCCGTGCGTCGCGCCGGCGGCGAGGTGTGCTGGTATCAACCCCTGGCGTGGTACACGCTGAAGCGGCTCAACAACCGCACGCACCGCGATCTGCTGGTGGTGGACGGAGCGCTCGGTTTACCCCCAAGTGCTCGCTGCCGGAGTACGAGGCGCGGCAGCTGCTGCTCGCCGCAGCCGAGCGCCTTTCGGCGCGGCACCTCGCCGACCCGCTGATCGACGAGGTGGCGGGCGCGGTGCTCGAGCTGCTCGAAGCCAGGTGCAACGCCAGCTGATCGGCAGGATCCGACACCGGTTGATCTGCATCAATAGGAGAATCCGCCGCGCCCCTAGGCTTCAGTCATGAGCGAGATTTTCATTCCCATCGGCGCCCGGCGCGTGGCGGCGCACGTGCAGCGCGCGCAGCAACCGCACGGCACGGTGCTCTTCGTGCACGGCAGCGGCGTCGACCGCCACGATCGGCGCAACCAGTTTGTGGCGAAGCGGCTGCGCCGCGCGGGCTTCGACACGCTGCTGCTCGACCTGCTCGAGCCTTACGAAGCCATCGATTGCCACAACGTGTTCGACATCGACCTGCAGGCCGCCCGCCTGGAAGCCGCGCTCGAGCGCCTGCGGCACAAGCGGCCGCTGCACGCGCCGCTCGGCTATTTCGCGACCGGCGTCGGCGCCGGCGTGGCGCTGCTCGCGGCGGCGAAGCACCCTGAGGACGTGGCGGCGATCGTGTCGCGCAGCGGCAGGCCCGATACGGCGCTGTTCTGGCTGCCCAGGGTGCAGGCGCCTACGCTGCTCATCGTGGATGAGCCCGACGACTGCAATCGCAGGGCACTCGAGCAGCTGACGGTGGAAAAGGAGCTCGCCGTGGTGCCGAGCGCATCGCATTTCTTTCGGGAGCCCGAGGCGCTCGACGCAGTGGCGCAGCACGCGCTGCGCTGGTTCTCGCGCTATTTCGCGAAGCCCGGGGGCAGCGCTAGCGTCGCAGGTCTTGCGCTCTAGCGGCTGAGCGCCGCCGACCGTCCAGAACGCCGCGCGCTCGGAACGCGTCGGGCAGCCAGTCCGGAATCTCGGTGTCGAGGAAGCGAGGCAGCGCGTCGAGCCGGCTCATCGCTTCTCTGCACGAGGCAGCGTATACGTCATCCCGGCGTACGCGCCCCCGAGCTGCCGTGAGGGCGAGCCTCGAGCCGTCGGTCGGTATTGCGATGTGCTTGACATGCCTCCGACGCTGCGCAAGGCGAGCCCTTCTGCTTTGATCTGCATCAAAGGCGATGGGGCTGTCGCGCCTACATTGAAGCCGTGAAACCGATCCGCAGCGCTCCCGAGCTGTACGCCCACGCGATCGAGGTCGAGCGCGAAGCCGCCGAGCGTTATGGCGCCTTTGCCCAGAGCATGAGCGACATGGGGGCAGAAGCGCTCGCAAGCGTGTTCGCCACCCTCGCCCGCCTGGACACGGAGCACCTGGTCGCCCTTGAGCGGCAGACCCTGGGCCTCGCGTTGCCAAAGCTCGACACGCAGGGCCACCGCTGGCTTGAAGCCGGCGCTCCGGAGAGCGCGGCGCACGAGCTCGTCCTGCGGCTGATGACCCCGAAGAGCGCGCTCAACATCGCTCTTGGCGCCGAAAGGCGTGCCCAGGCGTTCTTCGAATTCGTGCTGATCACAGCCGACGATCCCGCGCTGCGCAGCCTCGCGCGCGAGATGGGCGCGGAAGAAGCCGAGCACGTCACCATGATCGAGCGACTGCTCGCGCACACGCCGCAGCCGCTCGCCGACTGAGCGTGCATCCCGAAAGGAGAAAGAAAGATGTTCAAACACATTTTGATACCGACGGATGGCTCTTCCCTCTCGAGCAGCGCACTGGATCGGGGCCTGGCCCTCGCGAAGGCCATGGATGCGAAAGTGACCGTACTCCATGTGACGGCGCCGTTCCACGTCGTGACCACCGACAGCGTTGCCCTCAGCGATACTCGCGTCCAGTATGAGCGGCACGTCGAGGCGCAGGCGCGCGCCATTACGGGGAGCGCCGAAGCGAGCGCCAAGGACAAGGGTGTGAACGCCCGCGGCATTTATGTCGTTGCGGAGCATCCTTACGAGGCCATCATCAAGACGGCGAAAGAGGAGGGCTGCGACCTCATCCTGATGGCTTCGCACGGCTGGCGGGGCGTAAAGGCGCTGCTCCTCGGGAGCGAGACGCAGAAGGTGCTGACCCATAGCGCCATCCCGGTACTGGTCTACCGCTAGGCAGCCACCGGAGGTCGACATCGGCGAGGTCCGCTTCCTCGTCGCATGGGCCGTCCGCTAGCCGCCTTCGCGCGTTACGTGCCGCAGTATTGATGCAGGTCAATTCCGCGCTTGGCGGGCTTCGTATCCTGTTCTAATGGAGACAACCATGAGTACCCGACCCGACGTGCTCTTCCTGATCGCCCAGGTTGAGGCGCCGGCGAAATCCACGGAGACCCCGAAATGAGCGCCTACCGCAGGATCCTCGTCGCCGTAGACGGCAGCCCGACCTCGATGAAGGGCCTGCGCGAGGCGATCCGCCTGGCGAAGGACGGCCGCGCGCAGCTCGCCCTGGTCCATGTGGTGAACGAGTTCTACGCCTTCGCCAACCTGGACGGCTTCGCGCCGGGCGCGGACCTCGTTCCCGCGCTGCGCGAAGGCGGCCGCCGCATCCTCGCAAAGGCGAAAGCCGTGACCGAAAAGGAGGGCATCCGCGCCAAAACGCTGATGCGCGAAACCCTCGGCGGTCCCGCGGCCGATACGATCGTGCGCGAAGCGCGCAAGCAGCGCGCCGACTTGATCGTGCTGGGCACGCACGGCCGGCGCGGCCTGCGGCGCGCGGTGCTCGGCAGCGACGCCGAGCAGGTGGTGCGCCGCTCGCCCGTACCCGTGCTGCTCGTGCGCGCGTGAACCGTCTCGCGGCCATCGGCCGGGTTGCCGCCGCCAAGGGCTGGAGCCACTACGCGGAGCGGCTCGGGCTCGAATCGCACGGGCCCGCCGGCGCAGCCGGAGGCAGCGACGCGAAGCGCCTGCGCGAGGCGCTCGAGGAGCTCGGGCCGACCTTCGTCAAGTTCGGCCAGATGCTGTCGCAGCGCGACGACCTGTTCCCCGCCGATCTCGTGCGCGAGCTGCGCGCCCTGCAGGACAGGGTCGGCGCATTCCCGGCGGAAACGGCGCGGCGCATCATCGAAGCCGAAACCGGCTCGAAGGTCGAGGAGCTGTTCGCGGGCTTCGACGAGCGCCCGCTCGCGGCCGCGTCTGTGGCTCAGGTGCACCGCGCGACGCTCGCCGACGGCGCTCAGGTGATCGTCAAGGTCCAGCGTCCCGGCATCGAAGAGACCGTCGAGGCCGACATCGCGGTGCTGCGCCGGCTCGCGCGGATGCTCCCGGCCGTAGTGCCCGCGCTGCGCGCGTTCAACCTCGCCGGACTGGTCGAGGAATTCGCCATTACGCTGCGCGGGGAGCTCGACTTCGAGCACGAGGCGCGCAACGCCGAGCGCTTCGCCGAGGTGAACCGCGACGAGGCGGTCGTGGTCGTGCCGAAGGTCTACCCCGAGCTGACCACGCGGCGCGTGCTCACCATGGAGTACGGGCAAGGCCGGCGCATCGACGAGCCGGGCGCCGCCCCGCCCGGGACCGCGCAGACGCTCATGCGCCTGTTCCTGACGCAGGTGTTCGAGCACGGCGTGTTCCACGCCGACCCGCATCCTGGAAACATCTTCGTGCTGGCCGACGGCCGGCTGTGGTTCCACGATTTCGGCGCCCTGGGCGAGCTCTCGCCCCGGGTGCAGGAGAACCTGCGGCAGCTCTTTCTCGCGGTGATGGCGCGCGACGCGGCCTGGGTCACGAGCGCCTACCTCGGCATGGGCGGCGCGAGCGCCGAGCTCGATCGCGCCGCCTTCACCCGTGACCTGGGCGAGTCGCTCGAGCGCTACTACCGGGAATCGGGCGTCGGCCGGCAATCCTTCGGCGCCATCATCCACGAGTTCATCGGCCTGGGACGCAGGCATCACATCCGGCTGCTGCGCGAGGCCACGCTGCTCTTGCGCGCGTTCGCCGAGCTCGAAGGCCTGGTGCGGCGCCTCGAGCCGCACTTCAGCTCGCTGGAGTCGTTCCGCGGCTACAGCGCGCGCCTGCTCAGGCACGCCTTCATGCCGCAGCTCGGAATCGCCAACCTCGCCCAGACCTACCGACTCGCGTCGGCGACGCGCGAGGTCGCGGCCGAAGCGCCGATCGCGCTGCGCCGCCTGCTCGGCCGCCTCGAGCGCGGCGACCCGCTGTTCGACGTGCGCCACCAGAGCGGCGGCTCGATCGAGCGCCACCTGCTGCACGCGAGCAACCGGCTCGCTTTTGCGCTCATCGTGGCCGCGATGGTGGTCGGCTCGGCGATCCTGATCGCTGCCGACGCCGGCCCGCACTGGTTCGCGCTCCCGGTGCTGGGCTTAGTCGGCTTCGTCGCGGCCGGCGTGCTGGGCCTCGCCTGGGCGGTGCTCGCCTTGAAATCCGGCAAGCTCTGAAGGCGGGCCAGATCGGACGAGCGCGGCTGCTCGAGCGCCAGGCATGAGCGCATCGCCGTCGCGCCGCGCGGTCTGGGTCGGCTTTCTCTTCTATCCCGGGCATACGCTGCCCACGGCGGCCGCGCCGCTTGTGGTTGCTGCCGGTCTTGCCTACCACGACGGCGTGCTCGCGCCGGCAGCGCTGCTGCTCGCTTTTATCGGCAGCTGGCTCATCCATCTCGCCGGCGTGTTCGCCGACCAATACGAGCTGGTGCGGCGTTTTCCGCGCTTGCCGGAGCACCCCGAGCTGCTCCAGGCGCTGGAGACCGGCGCGCTGGAGCTGGGACAGCTGCGCAAGGCGATCGGGCTGTGCCTGGCGCTTGCCGCTCTCACCGCGCCTTATTTCATCGTGCGCTGCGGCGTGGCAGCGGTGGCAATCGGCCTCGCCGGCGTCGTCGCGAGCCTGTCCTATGCGGCGGGACCGCTGCGCTACGCGCGCCTTGGCCTTGCCGATCCGGTCTTCTTCGCCATGTTCGGGAGCATCGCCGTGGCAGGCGCCTATTACGCGCAAGCCGGCAGCTTTACCGCGAATGCGTTTCTCGTCGGCCTGCCGGTGGGCGCGCTGGTCACCAACGTGCTGGTGATCGACGACATCCGCGACCGCGCTTTTGACGCGCAGAAGGGATGGCGCACGGGCGCGGTGCGCTTCGGCCTGCGCTGGGCGCGGCGGGAGTATGTGTTGCTGTCGATCTTCGCTTACGCCGCGCCGCTGTGGCTGTGGCTCGGCCTGGGCTTCAGTGCCTGGACCTTGCTTGCGCTCGCGACCCTGCCGCTCGCCCTGCCGATCGCGCGCGCCGTGGGCCGCGAGGAGCGGCGCGAGGCGCTGGTGCCGATGACCCCGCGCGCCTCTTTGCTGTCGCTCCTGTTTGCGTCACTGCTTGCCGCCGGGATCGCGGTTTGATTCTTGTCTCCGATGGGGGAAGCCGGCGCTGGATCGCCCGCTGAATCTCGCGGGCGTTTTCGGCATAGCTGAAAATCGTGCGGTCCGCGTCGCGGATCATGCCTTGGGAACACAGGAAGTCGAAGTCGACCGCCCGACGCCACCAGGCTTCGCCGACCAGCACGATCGGGATCGGCCTGATCTTGCGCGTCTGCACCAGCGTCAGCGTCTCGAACAGCTCGTCGAAGGTGCCGAAGCCGCCGGGGAAGGCGACCAGCGCGCGGGCGCGCAGCAGAAAGTGGAGCTTCCTCAGGGCGAAGTAGCGAAACCGCAGCGACAGTCCCGGCGTGCAGTAGCGGTTGGCCCGCTGCGGGACCGGCAAGTCGATGTTCATGCCGATCGAGAGTCCTCCGGCTTCGAGGGCGCCGCGATTGGCAGCCTCCATGATTCCGGGTCCGCCGCCGGTCATGAGCGCCGCGCCGCGGGAGCGCCCGACGATGCGCCCGAACTCGCGCGCGATGCGGTACCAGGGATCGCCGCGCGCCGTGCGCGTGCTGCCCATGACGAGGATCGTGTGCCGGACGCGGTGCTCCCGCAGGAGCGCTTCGGCCTTGAGGTACTCGAGCTCGAGGCGCACGCCGCGCCTGTCGTCGTGGTTGAGAAACGCCATGTCCTGGTCGGCAAGAACGTAGCTGCGCACCTTCTTCATGACCGGTAGAACCAGCGCTTCGCCGCCTCGGTGGCCGCCATGTAGGCCGCGACGATGGCGAGCGCGGCCGCCATGAGGCCGGCCGGAACGGCGACGAAGCCGAATGCCGCCGCGAGCGGCCCGGCGTAAGGCAGCGCGAGCGCCGCGGCGCCCACGGCGAGCGTGGTCCAAAGAAGCAGCGCGCCCGGCCGGCTGCGCCACGCCGGCAGCCGCGTGCGCAGCACCAGCACGACGGCGAGCTCGGTGAGTACGGAAACCACGAACCAGGCGGTCTGGAACAGGCTTTCGCCTGCTTCGAATACCTCGAGCAGGAGCGCGAACGTGAGCAGATCGAACAGCGTGCTCACCAGGCCGAACACCAGCATGAACCTGCGTACCTCGGCTACGTTCCAGCGCTGGGCCGCGGCGGTGTGGCCGGGGTCGACCGCATCGCTCGAGAGCGCGATCGAAGGCAGGTCGGAAAGGAAGTTGTTCAGCAGGATCTGCTTGGCCGCGAGCGGCAGAAAGGGCAGCAGCGGCGTGGCGAGCGCCATGCTCACCATGTTGCCGAAGTTGGCGCTGGTGGTGATCGAGATGTACTTCAGCGTGTTGGCGAAGGTGCGGCGGCCATCCTCCACGCCGCGACGCAGCACCGCGAGGTCGCGGCTCAGCAGCACGATGTCCGCGCTTTCGCGCGCCACGTCGACCGCGCCTTCGGCCGAGATGCCGGCGTCGGCGGCATGCAGCGCGGGCGCGTCGTTGATTCCGTCGCCGAGGTAGCCGACCGCGTGGCCGGCGTGCTGCAGGGCGCGCACGATGCGTTCCTTCTGCTGCGGATCGACCTCGACGAAGAGCGCGGTGCGCGGCGCGAGGTGCCACAGCGCCTCGTCCTTCAGCCGGGCGATCTCGCCGCCGGTGAGCATCGCCTTCGGATCGAGGCCGATCGAGCACGCGAGGTGCGCCGCCACGTGGCGGTTGTCGCCGGTGATGACCTTGATGGCGATGCCGAGCGACGCCAGTTCGGCGATGGTCCGCTCCACGCCCGGCTTGGGCGGGTCGGTGAAGAGGAGCAGCCCGGCAGGGACCATGCCGTCCTCGTCCTCCCGGCCGTAGCGCTCCTTGCGCCGCACGCGTTTCACCGCCAGGGCGAGCAC
>DASYPG010000527.1:0-3232 GCA_036006885.1 Burkholderiales bacterium
GCCACGCACGGCGATCCCCAGGCCGAGGTGAACCGCGGCGTCAACTGCGTCAAGGGGTATTTCCTCTCGAAGATCATGTACGGCGAGGACCGGCTGACGCGGCCGCTGCTGCGCATGAAGAACGGCCGCTACGACAAGTCCGGCGAGTTCACCCCGGTCACCTGGGACCAGGCCTTCGACGTGATGGCGCAGAGATGGAAGGCTGCGCTCAAGGCGAAAGGACCGTCTTCCGTCGGCATGTTCATGTCGGGCCAGTCGACGATCTGGGAAGGCTACGCCTCGGTGAAGCTGATGAAGGCGGGCTTGCGCTCCAACAACATCGATCCCAACGCGCGCCACTGCATGGCGAGCGCCGCGGTGGGGTTCATGCGCACCTTCGGCATCGACGAGCCGATGGGCTGCTACGACGACATCGAGCACGCCGACGCCTTCGTGCTGTGGGGCTCGAACATGGCGGAGATGCACCCCATCCTGTGGCAGCGCGTCGCCGACCGGCGCCTCGCGCACCCGCAGGTCCAGGTGGCGGTGCTCTCCACCTTCGAGCACCGCAGCTACGACCTCGCCGACCTCACGCTCACCTTCACGCCGCAGACCGATCTCGCGATCCTGAACTACATCGCGAACTCCATCATCCAGCGCGGCGCGGTGAATAAGGACTTCGTCTCCAGGCACGTCGCCTTCCGCCTCGGCAATACCGACATCGGCTACGGGCTGCGTCCGGAGCACGAGCTGCAGAAGGCGGCGAAGAACGCCGCCGACCCCGGCGGCTTCAAGCCGATCTCGTTCGAGGAGTACGCGAAGTTCGTCTCGAAGTACGACCTCAAGTACACCGCCAAGCTCGCGGGCGTTTCGGCCGAGCGGCTGCAGCGGCTGGCGCAGCTCTACGCCGACCCGAAGGTCAAGGTGATGTCGTTCTGGACCATGGGGTTCAACCAGCATACGCGCGGAGTCTGGGCCAACCACCTGGTCTACAACCTGCATCTGCTCACGGGCAAGATCGCGACCCCGGGCAACAGCCCGTTCTCGCTCACCGGCCAGCCCTCGGCGTGCGGCACCGCGCGCGAAGTGGGCGTGTTCTCGCACCGCCTGCCCGCCGATATGGTGGTGACGAATCCGAAGCATCGCGCCGTTGCCGAAGAGATCTGGAAGCTGCCGGCGGGAACCATCCCGGAGAAACCCGGGTTCCACGCGGTGCTACAGAGCCGGATGCTGAAGGACGGCCAGCTCAACTGCTACTGGACGCAGACCACGAACAACGTCCAGGCCGGCGCCAACGCGGCGAACGAGACCTGGCCGGGCTTCCGCAACCCGGACAACTTCATCGTGGTTTCGGACGTCTATCCGACGGTCAGCACCGCCGGGGCGGACCTGATCCTGCCGAGCGCGATGTGGGTCGAGAAGGAGGGCGCCTTCGGCAACGCCGAGCGGCGCACCCAGTTCTGGAACCAGCTCGTCAACCCCCCGGGCCAGGCGCGCTCGGATCTGTGGCAGATCATGGAGTTCTCCAAGCGCTTCCGCGTGGAGGAAGTGTGGCCGGCGGAGCTCCTCGAGAAGAAGCCCGAGTACAAGGGAAAGACCTTGTTCGACGTGCTCTTCAGGAACGGCGAAGTCGACAAGTTCCCCAACTCCCAGCTCAACGCGGAATACGCGAACGACGAAGCCAAGGCGTTCGGCTTCTACGTGCAGAAGGGCCTGTTCGAGGAGTACGCGAGATTCGGCCGCGGCCACGGCCACGATCTCGCCCCCTTCGACACCTACCACAAGGTGCGCGGCCTGCGCTGGCCGGTGGTCGACGGCAAGGAGACTCGCTGGCGCTTCCGCGAGGGCGAGGATCCCTACGTGAAGCCGGGCACGGGATTCCAGTTCTACGGCAACCCCGACGACAAGGCCTACATCTACGCGCTGCCCTACGAGCCGCCCGCCGAATCGCCCGACCGCGAATACCCCATGTGGCTGGTCACCGGCCGCGTGCTCGAGCACTGGCACTCGGGGTCCATGACGCGCCGAGTGCCCGAGCTGTATCTCGCCTTCCCCAACGCGGTGGTCTACCTGCACCCCGACGATGCCAAGGTGCTCGGCGTGCGCCGCGGCGACGAGGTCGAGATCGTGTCCCGACGCGGCAGCATGAGCACGCGCGTGGAGACGCGCGGGCGCAACAAGCCGCCCAAGGGCGTGGTGTTCGTGCCCTGGTTCGACGCGAGCCAGCTCATCAACAAGGTGACGCTGGACGCTACCGACCCGATCTCGCTCCAGACCGACTTCAAGAAGTGCGCGTGCAAGGTCGTGAAGGTATGAAACGGCTTTCGCTTCTTTTCCTCATCACGTTTCTCTTGTCGGGAAATGCCTTCGCTCAGCAGGACCCGCTGCGGGGACCGGCGCGCGTGGACGAGGTCGGCAAGGCGGCGCCGATGGTGAACGCCGAGAACAACGACAAGAAGCGCGTGCGCTCCTACGCGATGCAGCCGCCCACCATCCCGCACAAGACCGACAACTACCAGGTCGACCGCTTCGCCAACAAATGCATCACCTGCCACGCGCGCACGCGCGCAGGCGAGACCCAGGCCACGCCGATCAGCATCACCCACTACACGGACCGCGACGGCAACTTCCTCGCCGACGTGTCGCCGCGGCGCTATTTCTGCGAGCAGTGCCACGTGGTGCAGATGCAGACCGAGCCGCCGGTCAAGAACCGCTTCCAGGACGTCGATTCCATCATCAGGAAGCAGCAGAAGAAATAGCCGATGCGCGACCTCGTCCGGCGCTACTGGCGCACGCTCACCCGCCCGAGCGCGTACTACAGCCTCGGCTTCCTCACCATCGGCGGGTTCATCGGCGGCATCGCGTTCTGGGGCGCCTTCAACACCGCCATGGAGTTCACCAACACCGAAAAGTTCTGCATCGGCTGCCACGTGATGCGCGACAACGTGTACCAGGAGATCCAGCCCACCATCCACTTCACCAACCGCTCCGGCGTGCGCGCCAAGTGCTCCAACTGCCACGTGCCGCACGACTGGACCTTCAAGATGGCGCGCAAGATGCAGGCCTCGAAGGAGGTGTGGGGCTTCATCTTCGGCACGATCAGCACGCGCGAGAAGTTTCTCGCCAAGCGACGCGAGCTCGCCGAGCGCGAATGGGCGCGCTTCAGGGCGAACGACTCGCTCGAGTGCCGCAACTGCCACGAGTTCCAGGCGATGGACTTCACGCGCCAGAGCAAGCGCGGCGCCGACGCGCA
>DASYPG010000528.1:0-5829 GCA_036006885.1 Burkholderiales bacterium
CGCCGGCCGACGAAAGGTAGTTTGAGGGCTAGCTTCATTGCCATGTGAATCTCCCTATCTCAGGATCTTGCCGCCGCTGCCGATGATGGTCAGTTCGACGAATTTGGATGCGCTATGGTTGGTGGGGCCGAAGCCGGCATAGAAGCCCCCGATGTCGACGTCGCCCATCTTCTCGAGCGCGTCGATGAACTTCTCGCGTTGCAGGTCTTTGCCGGCGCGCTTCAGGCCTTCGACGAAGATCTTGGCGGCGACGAAGCCCTCGACCGCGCTGAAGTTGTAGTCCTTGAGCCCCGCCTTGGCGGAAAGCTGCTGGTATTCCTTGATTACCGGGATGCTCGGCGCCCACGGGAAGGGCACCACCTGCGAGATCGCCACGCCGGAGCCTTCCTTGCCGAGCTCGTCGGCGAGCGCCTTGGCGCCGACGAACGAGACGTTGTAGAAGGTCGAGGCGCTGCCGGACTTCTTCATCTGCCGAATGAACTCGGCGCAGGCCTTGTAGGCGCCGATCATCACCACCGCGTCAGGCGTGGCCGCGGTGATGCCCTTGACGGCGCCGCCGACGTCGACGGTGTTGCGCTCGAAGGCCCCGGTGGCCGAGATCTTCATGCTGCGCTTGGTCATCGCGATCTCGACGCCCTTCAGGCCGGCCTGGCCGTAGCCGTCGTTCTGGTAGAACACCGCGATGTTCTTGCCGCCGGTCGACACGACCTGCTCGACGATCTTGTCGGTCTCGTCGTAGTAGCTCGCGCGCACGTTGAAGATGTAGCGGTTGAACGGCTGGCGGAACACCTCCGCGCCGGTGAACGCGCCGAAGAACGGCACCTTGGCCTCGGTGAAGATCGGCATCGCCGCCGAGCTCGTCGGCGTGCCGACGTAGCCGAACAGGGCGAATACCTTGTTCTCCTCGATCAGCTTCTTGGTGTTCGGCGCGGTGCGCGCGGGCTCGTAGCCGTCGTCGAGCGTGATGAGCTCGATCTTGCGGCCGTGCACGCCGCCCAGGGCGTTGACGTGGTCGAAATAGGTCTTGGCGCCGTTGCGCATCTGGATGCCGAGCTCCGCCGCGGGGCCGGTCAGCGCGACCGATTGGCCGAGCAGGATGCGGTCGGCGGTGACCCCTTGCGGGAACGCGGACTGCGAGACGAGCGCCGCAACGACGAGTAGTAGCTTTTTCATGGTCAGATCCCCACTCCAAGAAAGTCCGGGTGCTGCGCGAGCTGCACCAGGTCGAGCTCCTTCCAAACCCTGCCCTCGGCGTCCGTGTACTGGTTGCGGACCCAAGCGGGCAGCTTCCCCTCCCTCTTCTCGAGCTGCGCCGGATTGCGCAGGCCAAGCGATCTGTCGATGAGCAGCGCCGCGCCGAGCCGGAAGCGTTCGCCCAGGAGCAGCAGCCGCGCCTGGTCGCCCGCCGCCACCGGCCGCTTCTGCAGCAGGGCCGGGAAATCGATCACGCTGTAGAGGTTGCCGCGGATGTTGGTGAGCCCCTTGAACCAGGGGCGCGTCAGCGGCAGCGGCGTGATCGGCGGCACGGGAATCACCTCGCCCGCCTCCCTGAGATCGACCAGCCACGCCTCGTCGTCCACCTGCACGCCGAGCATGGACGCGTTGGCGGCGCCCTTTGCGCTCTGCAGGCGCTCGGAGAGGTCGCGCTGGTAATCGCGGAGGGAGGTGCGGGCAGCCATTAGCCGAGCGCCGAAATCTTCGCGAGCAGCTCGGCAGGCTTGACCGGCTTCACCACGTAGTCCTTCGCGCCCTGGCGCATCCCCCAGACCTTGTCGGTCTCCTGTCCCTTGGTGCTGCAGATGATGATGGGGATGTGCTTGGTCGCTTCGTCGCTCGCGAGCGCGCGCGTCGCCTGGAAGCCGTTCTGCCCCGGCATCACCACGTCCATGAGGACGAGGTCGGGCTTGGCCTGCTTCACCTTGGCGAGGGCTTCCTCGGCGCTCGCGGCGCCGCTCACCTTGTAGCCGGCCTTGGTGAGCATGTCCGTGAGGTGCTGGCGGTCCGTGGGCGAATCGTCGACTACGAGAATTGTTTTGATCGTCATGGCGTGACCTTTCAACTGGCGAGGGGGATAAGGTGGATCGTTTCCTGCACGGCCTGGATCAGGCCTTCCTTCGTGAACGGCTTGGTGAGATAGCGGTCCGAGCCGGCGAGCCGGCCGCGCGCGCGATCGAACACGCCGTCCTTCGAGGACAGCATGATCACCGGCGTGGATTTGAGCTTGGGGTGCTGCTTGATGAGGGCGCAGGTCTGATAGCCATCGAGGCGCGGCATCATGATGTCGACGAAGATCACCCGCGGCTGGTAGTCGCTGATTTTCGCGAGCGCGTCGAATCCATCCTCGGCGAGGATGACTTCGAACCCGGCCTGGCGCAGAAACATCTCCGCGCTGCGCCGGATCGTATTGCTGTCGTCGATGACCAGGACCTTGATCGGTCCTGCGGCCGCCTCTGGCATTGCTACTGCCCTCATTGTTCGCACCCGGCTGCGTCGTTGTTATTGCGGATCAGGCCGTTAGTGCGTTTATTTGAAGTGGCAGGATACCCACCTATGAAGTGGAGGCAAGAACAAATGTCACGTGCGGGACGACAAAGTTTGTTATCGCGCAATCCAGTTCCGCGATTCACTTCAAGTGAATTCGCAAGCGCTCGAGCGGGGCTGGCCGCGAAATTCCGCACGCAGCCGAATGCGCCGATGTGAACTTCTGCACGCATCGCGGGCCTTCAGCGCCTCAGCAGGTCGAGTGACAGCGTGGTCGTTGTTTCGCCTGGCGCCGGAAGCGTCTCGTGGCGCTCCGCCGGCTGGTAGCGCGTGCGCATGCGCGTGTGCTCGTCGAGCGACCTCGTGTCGCGGCGCCGGTCCGCATGGTTCAGCGTTGGGTATGGCCACTGCTTTTTCATGACGCCTCCCTTTAGCTAGGTGATTGCATGAAACGGTGGAGCCACAGTACATGCGAGGCGCGCAGACGTGCGCAAGCGTTCGTCAGCAGAGTGCAAGCAGTGTTCAAGTCGGTTTTTTGTCACGCATCGCGCGCGCGGATCCGACATAGTTCTCAGCGCTGAACGTTCATGACAGCGATGCCGCGTTAAGGCCTGTCAAGTCCCTTGTACCTACCGGCGACGATTGAGAGCATGAGCACGTGTTTAAACCCCAACCACACACAGGGAGTACCAACATGAAGCTGCTCAAGGCGATGGCGCTGGTGATGCTCGTGGCGGTGACCGGTTGCAAGGAGTCCGTCGAGCAGGTAGCGATGGTCTCGACGGCGAACGCCGCGCAGGTCGAAGTGCGCTACTGGTACTCGGGCGCGAACATTCCGGACAGCGCCCCGCGCGGCCAGGTCTTCGAGTACTAAGCCGCCAGGACGAATTCTTCGAGCGGCGCCCTGCCGAAAGGCGGGGCGCCGCTTTTTTTATGTCGCGCCGAGCGCGGCCTTGACGCGCTCCGGGCTGAGCGGCGCCTTGCGCATGCGCACGCCGGTTGCGTCGAACACCGCGTTGGCGAGCGCCGACGGGATCACGCGAATGGAGGGCTCGCCGGCGCCGCTCGGCGCGACCTCGGGACGATCGATCAGCACGATCTCGATCGACTCGGGCGCGTCGGGCATCTCGAGGATCGGGTAGCTCGCCCAGTCGACGCTCTTCACCGAATCGCGGTCGAAGCGCACTTCCTCGAGGAGCGCGCGCGATGTGCCCTGCACTACATTGCCCTCGATGGCCTGGCGCAGCCCCATGGGATTGATGATGAGGCCGCAATCGTGCGCGATGAAGAAGCGCCGCCCCCAGACCCGGCCGCTCGCACGGTCGACTTCGACGTCTGCAACCGCCGCCACCGCGGTGCCGTTTCTTTCGGCGAATGAAAGGCCCCGCCCCTTCCCGTCCCGGGAGGGCGATGTCCTCGGCTTCCAACCCGCCTTTTCCGCCACCGCCTTCACCACTGCGGCGTGGCGCGGGTTGGTCAGGTACTTGAGGCGGAAGGCGACCGGGTCCTCGCCCGCCGCCGCGGCGAGCTCGTCCATGAAGGATTCGCTCGCGAAATGCAGCTCGGGGCCGACCGGGTCGCGCAGGTGCCCGGTGCGAAGCGGCGAGTAGTTGTCTACCAGCGGCGCGATCGTCTCCCACGCGAGGAGCTTGTTGTCGAAGGCGTAGGACTCGACCGGCGCGCCGAAGATCCAGGTGGGTTTCGCCTCCATGCCCAGCGCCTGCCCGATCAGGCTGTCGGCGGGTTTCGACTCGTTGGTGGCGATGTGCTGCCTGGAGAAGCCCTTCGCGAGGAACTCGTAGGCCACGACGCGGCCCGACGCATCGAGCGCTGCGCGCGCCCGGTGCAGGCTCGCCGGACCTTTCGGATCCCAGGCGGTGGCGTCGGCGCGCATTCCCTGCACGCGCACGGGCTTACCCATCGCCTTGGCGAGATACGCCGCCTCGAGCGCCGCGTCGCCGGCGTCGTTGCGACCGTAGGAGCCCGGACCGGTGACCCAGATGGTGCGCACCTTTTCCTCCGGCATGCCGAGGAGCGCCGCGACGCCGTTGCGCACGTAGTGCGGCTTTTGCGAACCCGACCACACGGTGCACGCGTCGCCTTTGACTTCCGCCAGCGCGCAGGCCGGCCCCATGCAGGCGTGCGACTGGAATGGCCACTCGTACTCGGCCTCGACGATGCGCAGGCCGGGCTGCTTGAAGGCCGCGGCCACGTCGCCGACCTTGACCGGCTCCTCGCGCTTCACCGCCTTGGCGTTGCGGATGTGATCGTGGAGCTTCGTCATCTCCGGGAACGCGTTGTCGGGCGCCTGCCAGTCGACCTTCAGCGCCTGCGCCGCGCGCACCGCGTCCCACTCGCGCGGCGCGAGCACCGCGACGAAATCGCGCTCGCGGAACACCCGCACGCCGGGAATGCCCTTCACCGACGCCTCGTCCACGCCGCGCACCTTGCACGCGGCGCGCGGCGGCCGGATCACCCGCGCGTGCAGCATCCCGGGCCGGCGCAGATCGGTGACGTAGTCGCCGGTGCCATACACCTTCCAGGCGACGTCGCGCCGCGCGAAGGACTTGCCCACTACCTTGTAGGCGCCCGGCGCCTTGGGCTTCGCCTGGACCTTGATGTCCATGGCGTTTCCGGTCTGCTTGTTCCACTCGACCTGCTGGTCGAAGCGCTTGCCGCCGATCAGCTGCGCATACGAGACCGACTTGCCCCCGCCCGACACCACGCCGTCGGCCACTGCGAGCTCGGACTCCGGCACGCCGAGTCGCTTCGACGCCTCCTTGACGAGGAGGCGCCGCGCTTCCGCCGCCGCGTTGCGCAAAGGCCGGGCGCCCTGCGAGATCCCGGTGCTGCCGGAGGCGCCGCCCTGGTTGCACGAGGTGCCGGTGTCGCCCATCAGCACGTCGACCCGCTCGAACGGCACGTCGAGCTCGTCGGCCACGATCTGCGCGATCGCCGGCTCCAGGCTCTGTCCCATGTCCATCTTGCCGAAGAAGGCCTGCACCCGGCCGTCGGGCAGCACCGCGATCCAGGAATCGAGCTCGCCTGGGATCGGCATGGGTTTTACCGACCCGGAGCTCGCCTGGGCTATGGCTTCAGAGGCGGGAACAAAGCCTGTGACAACCAAAGCTCCAGTGGCCTTGAGAAACTCCCTGCGCGAAATCGGAGCGTTCATGTTTTCCTCCTCAGGCCATGCTCTGCTGCGCGCGCTTGATGGCACGCAGGATCGATACGTGGGTGCCGCAGCGGCACTTGAGCCCCGCGAGCGCATCGCGCAGCTCGGCATCGCTCGCCTTCGGATTCTTCTTGAGGACCGCGGCGGCGGTCATGATCCAGCCGTTGACGCAG
>DASYPG010000529.1:0-3858 GCA_036006885.1 Burkholderiales bacterium
GTACCAGTCCTCGCGCCGCAGCGGGAAGCCGCTCGCGCCCGCCATCTCCAGGGCCTTGACGCAGTCGACCACCCGGTCTGGGCCGATGCGCAGCCCCGCCGCGCGCAGCAGGCGCGCGAAATGCATTACGTTTTCGGCCAGACGGCCCTGTCCCGAGCCCAAAGGCGAGTCTCTCTACGCAGCCTTGCCTTTTTCTGCGGCGGGCGCAACCCCGCGTGCAAGCTTCTCCACCGCTGGCGCCGCCACCACCGCGTGCTCGCGGAAGTAGCGCTCGTGGTTTCGCTCAACCTCCGCCAGCCAGTACACGTAGTTCACCATCAGGCCCGCCGCGCGCGCCATGCCCTGCTCGGAGGTGTCGCCCATCCAGTTCAGGCGCTCGAGCGAGGCGCCGTTGCCAAGGTGAAAGCGCGCCACCGGATCGAGCGGCTCCTCGCCCTGCTTCGCGTGCACCAGGTAACGTGCGCACAGGCGCGTGAGCTGCGCCTGCACCGCCTCGGGCACTTCCCCCAGGTGCCACGCCGGGTCGTCGATCTTCTTCAGGAGCTCGGGGCCGCCATGCTCGCCAAGCCAGCGGCGGAATCCCGGCACCGGCGAGAGCGTGGCGAAGCGCCGCAGGTGCGGAAACTCGCGCTTCAAGTCCTCGGCGACCTGCTTGATCAGCAGGTTGCCGAACGAGATGCCGCGCAGCCCCTCCTGGCAGTTGGTGATCGAGTAGAACATCGCGCAATCGGCGTTCGCCGGCACCGCCACCGGCGACTTGAGGTCGAGCAGCGGCTGCACGTGGGCACTCATCCCTCGGGTGAGCGCCACCTCGATGAAGATGAGCGGCTCTTCCGGCAGCTGCGGATGGAAGAAGGCGAAGCAGCGCCGGTCCGACTCCAGGCGCCGGCGCAGGTCGCGCCAGCCCTGGATCGCGTGCACCGCCTCGTACTGGATCAGCTTCTCGAGCACGATCGCCGAAGTGCGCCAGTCGATGCGCTCGAGGCGCAGGAAGCCGCGGTTGAACCACGAGCGCAGGAGGTGCATGAGGTCGTAGTCGATCACGCGCCAGTGCGGATGCGCCTTCATGCCCTTCAGGAGCTGGCTGCGCATCTCGACCAGGGTGGCGGTGCCGCCAGGCGCCATGTTGAGGCGGCGGAAGATCTCCTGGCGCGGCGGCTCGACCGTCTCCTGCAGGCGCGCCAGGTTGGCCGGCGACGCGTCGGCCTGGTATTCGGCGGCGACGCGGGACACCGCCTCCGGCGAGGGCGAGTAGTGGCGCGCGAGCACGTCGAAGAAGTCCTCGCGCGAGCGCTCGTCGAGTCCCTGGCAGGCGGCGAGCGCGTCGCGCGCGAGCGCCGTGCTCGTGTACTCGCCGCGCTCGGCGAGCAGGGCCTCGCAAAGGCCGATCAGCTCGCGCGAGCGGCGCTCGAGCGCGCTCTGTCCTCCCCCGAGCAGCTTTCTCAGGAACGAGGCCGGGTTCAAGCCGCCGCCCTCGCTTCGGCCAGCATGCGCTCGGCCTCGGCACCGGCGACGCGCTCGAGGTCGTCGCGGTACTTGAGCAGCACGCCTAGCGTGTTGTTGACCGTCTCCGGATCGAGCGCCACGCGGTCGAGCGCCACCAGGCAGTTCGCCCAGTCGATGGTCTCGGCGACGCCCGGCTGCTTGAAGAGGTCGCTCGTGCGCAGGCGCTGCACGAACGCGACGACCTCGCGCGAGAGCCGCTCGGCCGCGCTCGGCGCCTTGCGGCGCAGGATCTCGAGCTCGCGCTTCGCGTCCGGATAGTCCACCCAGTGGTAGAAGCAGCGCCGCTTCACCGCGTCGTGAATCTCGCGCGTGCGGTTGGAAGTGATCACCACCACGGGCGGCTCGGCGGCGCGCACCGTGCCGATCTCGGGAATCGTGATCTGCCAGTCCGAAAGCACCTCGAGGAGATACGCCTCGAAGGGCTCGTCGGTGCGGTCAAGCTCGTCGATCAGCAGCACCGGAGGCGCACCGGCCGACTGCAGCGCGCGCAGCAGCGGACGCCGCACCAGGAAGCGCTCCGAGAAGATGTCCTGCTCCAGACCCTCGCGCGTCGTGACACCTGCCGCCTCTGCCATCCTGATCTCGATCATCTGGCGCGGATAGTTCCACTCGTAGGCGGCCTGCGCGATGTCGAGACCCTCGTAGCACTGCAGGCGGATGAGGTCGCGTCCCAGCGCCTGCGACACCACCTTGGCGATCTCGGTCTTGCCGACGCCCGCCTCGCCCTCGAGGAACAGCGGGCGCTTCATGGCGAGCGCGAGAAAGAGCGAAGTCGCGAGGCTGCGGTCGGCGACGTAGTCGCCGCCGGCAAGCAGGGCCTGCGTCTCGTCGATGGACCCGGGGAGCGCTTTCGTCATGGGGATTCGCGATTTTGCTGGATTTGCCGAGCCACCGCCAGCCCACTGGGCCCGCGGTTTGCTAGTCCTGCCGTTAACCACAGGAGGCCGCAATGAAGATGGACGTTGTACACGAGATGCTGATCCAGGCCCTGGAGCATGAAATGGGCGGGGTCAAGGTCTACGAGACCGCGCTGAAGTGCGCGATCAACGATGACCTGAAAGAGGAATGGGAGAAGTACCACCAGGAGACCGAGCGCCACGTGCAGATTCTGCATGATGTCTGCGCGCAACTGCAGATCGATCCGGACAAGCAGACGCCGGGCCGTAAGATCGTGCAAGACATGGGCCAGTCCCTCGTGAAAGCGATGGAAGCCGCGCTCGCCAGCGGCGACAAGGAGCAGGCGCAATGCACCGCGTGCGACTGTGTCGTTCTGGCGGAGACCAAAGACCACGCCAACTGGGAGGTGATCGGCGAGGTCTCGAAGAAGCTGGCGGGTGCCGAAGGCAAGGCGCTCAAGGACGCTTACGCCGAAATCGAGGACCAGGAAGACGAGCACCTGTACCACTCCAAAGGCTGGATGCGCGAGCTCGAACTGCAGATGCTCGGCCTTAAGGCCGTCCTGCCGCCGCCCGAGGAAAGGAAGCACGTGAAGACTGCAATCGGCGCCGCGCGCGCCGAGCAGGAGCGCAAGAACATGCGCTGACGCTCGCAGCGTCAAACCTGATCGGAAAGAAAAAGCCCGCCATCCGGCGGGCTTTGCCTCCTCCGCCTCGAGAGGATTACCTCAAAGCTGCCTCGACGGCCCGCTTCGCCATCACAGTGATGAGGTGGGCGCGGTACTCCGGGGAGGCATGCAGGTCGTTGTTCAGGCCGTCGGCCTTGACCTTGATGTTGGCGACCGACTCGGGCGCGAATTTCTGCGCCAGCGCCTTTTCCATCTCGGCCTGCCGGAAAGCGCACGGTCCCGCCCCGGTGACGCCGACGCGCACGTTGCCGCCGCCGAAGTCGGCGACGAACACGCCCACCAGGGCGAAGCGCGAGGCCGGGTTCTTGAACTTCATGTACGCGGCGCGCTTGGGCGCCTGGAACGTGACCTGGGTGATGAGCTCGCCCGGCTCGAGCGCCGTCTCGTACAGCCCCTTGAAGAACTTGTCGCCCTCGATCTTGCGCTTGTTGGTGGTGATGGTCGCTCCCAGGCCGAGCACCGCCGCCGGATAGTCGGCCGCCGGGTCGCTGTTGGCGAGCGAGCCGCCGAGCGTGCCCATGTGACGCACCTGCCGGTCGCCGATGATGCCGGCGAGCTGCGCGAGCGCCGGAATCGCCTTCTGGACCGCCGGAGAGCCGGCGACTTCGGCGTGCCGCACCATCGCGCCGATGGTGACCGAGCCCGCGTCGCCCGACAGCGCTTTCAGATCGCCGATGGCGGCGAGGTCGATGAGATCGCTGGGCGAGGACAGGCGCAGCTTCATGGCCTGCACCAGGCTCTGTCCGCCGGCGAGGAACCGGCCCTCG